>CANROJ010000044.1 GCA_947632215.1 uncultured Flavobacterium sp.
TTGTCGGTTTGGTGCTAAATTGGGTTTTTATTGACTTTAGTATTTCTGGTCATAATGGAGGGAGTTCAAAAAAAAAGGGGCTGTCTCACAATTGAAGACAGCCCCCTTTTTTTGCATCCTAAATTAGGATTTACTAATTTATTTTCACTTTATATTTCTAAATATTGAGTTTTATCTCATAAAAAAATCTTAAATAAAGAAGAAATAATCTCCATGAGACAAACCCTTTTTTTAGAATTATAGATCTAATCTATTATAAATTAAATTTTTCCTTGATTTGATCTACTCGGTCAAGTTTTTCCCAAGTAAATAATTCTACTTCAAGTTCTACTTTTTCTCCACCAGGTTTAGTAAAGGTTTTAGTAACTGTTTTTGGTTTGCGTCCCATATGCCCATAGGCAGCTGTTTCACTATATATTGGATTTCTTAATTTAAGGTTTTTCTCAATAAAGTAAGGTCTTAAATCAAATAGTTCACTAACCTTTTGAGCAATTTGTCCATCGGTTAAATCTACGTTGCTTGTGTTGTAAGTATTGATGTATAGTCCAGTTGGTTTAGCCACTCCAATAGCATAAGATACTTGTACTAATACTTCGTCACAAACCCCTGCAGCAACTAAGTTCTTAGCTATATGTCTTGTTGCGTAAGCAGCACTTCTATCCACTTTACTTGGATCTTTTCCTGAGAAGGCACCTCCACCATGAGCTCCTTTACCTCCGTATGTGTCTACAATTATTTTACGGCCAGTTAATCCTGTGTCTCCATGGGGTCCACCAATTACGAATACTCCAGTAGGATTGATTAGATACTCAATTTCTTGATTATTGTCAAACAAGTATTTGTATTGAGGGTATTTGGCTAATACTCTTTTGAAAAGAATATTTTTAATATCGTTTTCAATTTGTTGTTGCATTAGCTTTTCAGCCTGTATTTTTGCTTGTTTTGAATCGTCTTGTGGTTGGATAAAGTCATCATGTTGTGTGGATAAGACAACAGTCACAATTCTGATGGGATTGTTATCATCATCGTATTCCAAGGTTATTTGACTCTTTGCATCTGGTCGTAAGTAGGTGATTTGATCATTCTCTCTTCTTAACTCAGCAAGTTCTTGCAATAGTTTGTGAGATAAATCTAATGCTAAAGGCATATAGTCTTCCGTTTCCTTGGAAGCATATCCAAACATCATTCCTTGATCTCCAGCTCCTTGTTCTTCAGGATTACCTCTATCTACTCCTTGGTTAATGTCAGCAGATTGTTCGTGAATAGCTGATAATATACCGCAAGAATTTGCATCGAACATATATTCGCTTTTAGTATAACCGATTTTTTTGATTACATCTCTAGCTATTTGTTGAACGTCTAAGTAGGTTTTACTTTTAACCTCTCCAGCCAAGATAACTTGTCCAGTAGTTACTAAAGTTTCACAAGCTACTTTTGAATCTTTATCAAAAGCTAGGAAGTTATCGATTAAAGCGTCTGAGATTTGATCTGCAATTTTATCCGGATGTCCTTCACTTACAGATTCCGATGTGAAGTAGTAAGCCATATTTATTATTTTTTTATAAGATTAAAAAATAAGAGGAAATGACTAAAGGAAAGTAATGATATACCACTGCTTTAGCATTTTTTTACCGAGGTTGCAATCAGTTCAAATTTTTCCTCCCTTAATTCTGATGGTGCAAATGTATTAACTATTTTTGATTTATGACTAATTTTTTAATAATTTATATCAAGCTTAACTATTTTAATTAAAACGGTAGTTTTAGTTTAGAGTTCAACTTTTTCACCAGGGATAGGGTAGTTTTTAAAAGATAGTTGATAATAGGAGTGTTTTTTTACTAAATGCTTAAAATGAGCAATAAAAATCAAATATATATTATTTTAAAGTCAATTTTTATATACATTTGTCCTCCAAGAATATGTTTTAAAATATAAACACATATGAGATTACATAACGTAGATGATCAAAAATCATTATCGCCTCGCGTAGCATTAAACTTCTTAAAAGAAGGTAATAAGCGATTTGTAGCTAACTTAAAAGCACATAGCAACCTTCTAGAGCAAGTAAATAGTACTAAAAGCAATCAATTCCCATTTGCTATTATCCTTAGTTGTATCGATAGTCGTACTTCTGCAGAACTTATCTTTGATCAGGGATTAGGAGACATTTTTTCAGCTAGGATAGCTGGTAATGTTTTGAATGATGATATTTTAGGATCAATGGAATTTGCTTGTAAATTAGCAGGTTCTAAGTTGATTGTAGTATTAGGTCATAGTCATTGTAGCGCTATTTCTGGAGCTTGCAACGGTGTTAAATTAGGACATTTAACTTCTTTACTTGATAAAGTACAACCATCGGTGGAGTATGTGAAAAAGAATAATCCATCTTTAGAGCTTACTTCTAAAGAAGGAGTAGATATGGTAGCTTATCAAAACGTGACCCAGACATTGGAAAAGATTTTTGATAAAAGTGAAGTTTTACAACAAATGTATGAACAAGGTGATATCGGAGTTGTTGGTGCTTATTATAAAGTAGAAACAGGAGAGGTAGAGTTTGTTCAAGAAATGTTTATAGATAAAAAGTAAGTTGTCTTGAAACACAATGCATTCTACCAAAAGATTTTAGCCAATAATAAAGCTTGGGTACAAAAAAAACTAGCAATTAATCCAGATTATTTTCAAAGATTAAGCGAAAAACAGTGTCCCCCGGTCTTATGGATTGGTTGTTCGGATAGTCGTGTTCCTGCCAATGAAATTATAGGAGCAGATCCAGGCGATGTTTTTGTGCATAGAAATATAGCCAATATGATAGTACACTCTGATATGAATATGTTGAGTGTACTTGATTATGCGGTAAATATTTTAAAAGTAACTAATATTATTGTTTGTGGACATTATGGCTGTGGTGGTATTTTAGCAGCCATGAAAAATGAGTCATTTGGTCTAATGGATAATTGGATTCGACATATCAAGACGGTATATCGTTTACATCATCAGGAACTCGATCAAATTGAACAGGAAGATTTACGGTTTAATCGCTTTGTAGAGCTCAATGTTCAAGAGCAAGTATATGATCTTGCTAAAACTTCGATTGTTCAACATGCTTGGTCTTGTAACCAAGAACTTAGTATACACGGTTGGGTATATGGTCTAAATTCTGGTTACGTAACCGATTTAGAAGTAAATGTTACTAGTAATGCAGATTTAGACGAAGTCTATCAACTTCGCTTTAAAAAAATCTAATTATCCTTTTGCATATTCTCATTGAATGCACTAGGTAATAATGTTGGTATAAAACGCAATATAATCGGAAGTAAAACTGTACCGCCAGGCAAAAGAAAAATTGCTAGTGATGGTATTGTTTTGATGATTTCGATGGTTTGAGTTTTAACTAGTTTCTTTTCTTGGTCATCCAAACTACGATGTGTGGCCTCGGCTAATAGCTGCATAAGCTTAGCATCTTTTTTAATTTCTTTTACTATTCTTGTTTTATTTCTCGACAAAAGATGCTCAATATAGCAAGTAGAGTTGGTTAATACATTTCCAAATAAGTTGCTGGATTTATAAAATCGGTATTCCTTGTTTTGTAATTCAATTAATTCTTCAAATGTTTTTGCACTTAGTTCTAAATCTTTGCGCTTTATTTGTAGTAAAGTAAAAACAGGCTGATCCAAATCAGGATATACTATCTGTTTTAGTGTGTTATCCCATGCGTTGCAAAGAGTGAAATCTTCAATAAAAGCCATTTCTAAAGCTGAAGCATACAACCTTTGGTGTTCATCATTATTTATGCTAATAGACTTTTGTAAAAAGCTAATTAGTTTGTTGTCCTGTGGCTGCTTTGGATCTTTTTGATCTTTAATAGTAAGTACGATTTGCTCTAAAATCTTTGCTAGGGTTTGACTATAGGCGTTTGGATTTGTTTTGTCCTGCAAATACTTCTCAAAAGCTATAACATCCATACATAATAAAATCATGTTTAAGACCTGGGTGTTTTCTACACTTTGTGAAAAAAAGTGTTCTTTCCAACGTACAGTAAATATCTCCTCCAGCTTATCAATTGGATTTTTTGGAGCAAATAAAGCTGTGAAGATGTTATTTTTATGAGGTATTAGTATTTCATAGAATTCCACTAAAGTACTAGTAAAGTCTTTATGCTTGTTTTGAGCATTGTTGTAAACCTGTTCTAATAATTGCAAATAACAAATTTTAGAAAGTTCTACATTTGTATACTTGAAGCCATGAAAGGCAATGGGAAATTCCTGGAAATTTAATATACCATAACTAAAGCCAATTTTCCTTATTTTTTCTATAATACTAGGATAGGAAGAATCTTGGAATAATTGGAATTTATCGTGTTGGGAAAAATATTTTTTTACCCAACCATTGGCAGATGGGTTCATATGTGATAATTGGTTCTCTTTATAAAAAAAAGATAGTTTTAAAACTATCTTTTTACCATTTTACTTGTTTTTCTATTGCTTTAATCATTTCACCAGCAATATCTTTATTGGTTGCTCCCTCGATTCCTTCTAAACCAGGTGAGGAGTTAACTTCTAATAATAAAGGGCCTTTATCTGAGCGAATAATATCTACTCCTGCTACCTTTAGGTTCATTGCTTTTGCAGCACGGATAGCTATTTTCTTTTCCTCAAGTGTCACTTTGATAACTGATGCAGTACCACCTAGATGTATGTTAGCACGAAATTCTCCTGGTAAGGCTTCTCTTTGAATTGCAGCAACAACCTTTCCATCTACAACGAAACATCTGATATCTTTTCCATTGGCTTCTTTAATGAACTCTTGAACTAAGATATTAGCATTTAAACTCTTGAAAGCATTAATAACACTTTCTGCTGCTTTTTTAGTCTCGGCAAGTACTACACCTTTACCTTGGGTACCCTCTAATAGTTTTATTATAAGTGGACTTCCACCAACCATTTTAATCAGATCATTAGTATCTAAAGGCGAGTTCGCAAAACCTGTTGTAGGAATGTCAATACCGTTGTTTAGTAACAATTGTAAAGAGAATAATTTATCTCTACTCTGGGTTATTGCCGCTGAACTATTTAAGCTATAAACTTTTAACGATTCAAAATGTCTAGTCAATGCGCATCCGTAATATGTCATACTAGGACGTATACGAGGAATTACTGCGTCAAAGTCATTTAAAACTCTTCCTCCTCTATAGTGAATCTCCGGTTGATTAGCATCTAATTTCATGTAGCAATATTTTAAATTTAAAAAATGCATTTCATGACCTCGTGCCTCACCAGCCTCAATGATGCGGCGGTTACTATATAAATCTGGATTACTAGCTAGAAGACCAATGCGCAGTCCGGTGCGTTCTGTCTTGGTTGCCGAGTAATATTCTTGTAGTTTTTCTTGGGTTGGTTGGCCTAATTGGAAATGTTGCTCAGGATCCACTAGGATTTTTCCACTCATGGCCTCTCTTCCTAATAACATTCTATATCCCATAGAATCTCTATTGGTTAGAGTAAGTTCAATGTCCCAGGACATATCTGCTAGTTCAATAGTTGTGGTGATTACAAAACGAGATTCCTTGGTACCACTTGAGCTTTTTACCAATCTTTTGTCTATAACTTTTGCTTGACAGTGGATAAGTGTTTTACCGTTGTTTTGTAATGGATTTACGTTGAATTTTACCCATTGTTCACCATCTTTTTCAAAAGGGGTTATATTAAGAGCATGTAATGCAGAGGTTTTAGCACCAGAATCTACACGAGCTTTGATAGCAGGGATTTTTAAAGTAGAAAAAGAACACCATTCTTCACTACCAACAATTACTTTGTTTAACATAAATGAAAATTATTTTGCGAATGTAGTATAATAAATATAATCCTTACCCATGAAATAAAAAAAAGTAGGGGAACTATTTAGTGTTAAAAATACAAAATATTTTTCAAGTATTTTCTTTAAACTCACAAGCTTCTGCTTTGATCCATAATTAATTAGGATGCTAATTGTAAAGAGTTTAATTGTTTTGGTAGTTTTAAATTGGTCATACAGGCTAATTTCTTACTTAGCAACTAAGCTAATAAGGGGAATGGATAAGATTTAAAGGCAAGAATTATTCTAAGATTATGCCAAAAAAATAAGTCTACTAATTAGTAGACTTATTTTTGTTTTCAATTATTTTTATTTCTAATTCTTCTTGACCAGGTGTGATGCTTAATTCTATTTTATCACCAACGGCAATTTTAGAATTTACGATTTGCTGTGCAAGGGGATCTTCTATATATTTTTGGATCGCTCTTTTTAAAGGCCTAGCTCCATATTGTTTGTCGAAGCCTTTTTCTGCAATAAAATCTTTTGCAGTAGGTTCCAATGTGATTTGGTAGCCAAGTTCTTGAATTCTTTTGTATAGTTTTTCTAATTCGATGTCGATAATTAAATCGATATGTTGTTTTTCTAATGTGTTAAAGACTACAATATCATCAATTCTGTTCAAGAATTCAGGAGCAAATGCTTTTTTAAGGGCATTTTCAATTACCGATTTAGAGTGTTGTTCTGCTTGATCTTTTTTAGCAGTGGTGCCAAATCCAACGCCTTGTCCAAAATCTTTTAATTGACGAGCTCCAATATTGGAAGTCATGATGATGATTGTATTTCTGAAATCTACTTTTCTTCCTAAACTATCGGTTAAGTGTCCATCATCTAAAACCTGTAACAACATATTGAATACATCTGGATGAGCCTTCTCAATTTCATCGAATAAGATAACACTGTAAGGTTTTCTTCTAACCTTTTCTGTTAGTTGACCTCCTTCTTCATATCCCACATATCCTGGAGGGGCTCCCACTAATCGAGATACAGCAAATTTTTCCATAAATTCACTCATATCTATACGTAATAGAGAATCTTCTGAATCAAACATTTCCTTAGCAATTACTTTTGCTAATTGGGTTTTACCAACTCCTGTTTGACCTAAGAAAATAAATGAACCAATAGGTCGGTTAGGATCTTTTAATCCAGCTCTATTTCTTTGTATGGCTTTAGCGATCTTTTCAACAGCTTGGTCTTGGCCAATTACTTTTTCTTGTATTTGATTTGGTAGATTGGCAAGTTTAGTAATTTCTTTTTCTGCGATTCTATTTACAGGGATCCCAGTCATCATTGAAACCACATCGGCTACATCTTGTTCACTTACAACGATGCGATTTGTTTTTACATCTTTTTCCCACTGCTCTTGAGCATTACTTAAATCCTTTTCTAAAACTTTTTCATTGTCTCTAAGTTGTGCAGCTTCTTCATATTTCTGCTTTTTAACCATGTCGTTTTTATTCTGACGTACCGTTTCTAGCTCTTTTTCAATTTCTAGAATATTTTGTGGTACGTGAATATTGGTTAAATGTACGCGTGAACCTACTTCATCCAAAGCGTCAATTGCCTTGTCTGGTAAAAAGCGGTCACTCATATAGCGATTCGTTAATTTAACACAAGCCACTAATGCCTCTGGGGTATAAGTGACATTGTGGTGAATCTCATACTTATCTTTAATGTTATTTAAGATAATTATAGTTTCCTCCACTGAGGTTGGTTCAACGATTACTTTTTGAAATCTTCTCTCTAATGCCCCGTCTTTTTCAATGTGCTGTCTGAATTCATCTAAAGTAGTAGCACCTATACATTGTAACTCTCCTCTTGCTAAAGCGGGCTTAAACATATTGGATGCATCTAAGGAGCCGGTTGCTCCACCTGCACCAACAATGGTATGGATTTCGTCGATAAATAAAATAATGTCAGAGTTCTTTTCCAACTCGTTCATTACCGCTTTCATTCTCTCTTCGAATTGGCCTCTATATTTAGTGCCAGCCACTAAGCTTGCTAAATCTAGTGTTACTACTCTTTTGTTGAACAGTACACGAGAAACTTTCTTTTGAACTATACGCAAAGCAAGTCCTTCTGCAATAGCGGATTTACCAACTCCTGGTTCTCCGATTAAAAGAGGATTGTTTTTTTTGCGTCTGCTTAGAATTTGAGATACTCTTTCTATTTCTTTTTCTCTTCCAATAACAGGGTCTAGCTTTCCGTTCTCTGCCATTTCTGTTAAATCTCTACCAAAATTATCTAAAACAGGGGTTTTAGTTCTTTTAGTGGTTTTAGTGTTGAAATTGTCAGAATTGTCATCGTTTTCTCTGTCATTTTGACCTGAAGAGTCATAAGTTTGAGCCGAAGGTTGATCAGCAACATCTTGGTTATCAGAATTAAATTGACTGATATTTCCTAAATATTGGTGTTTTACAGCATCATAATCTACTTTTAATTTAGTTAGAACCATAGCTGTAGGGTCATCATTGTTTTTAAGAATACACAACAATAAATGAGCACTGTTAATCTCTTTGTTTTTAAAAAGTTTAACCTCTAAATAAGTTAGACGCAATGCTCTTTCAGCTTGTTTGGTTAAACCCAAATGAACTTTCTCATTCCTAGGGGTATGATTGACTGTAGTTGGGTTTAAGGTTTCTATTTTATGGCGTAGAAAATCTACGTCTATATCCAAATTTTTTAATATAGTAGATGCTTCACCTTGCTCAACTTTTAATAGGCCTAATAAAAGATGTTCTGTACCAATAAGTTCGTGACCTAATCTTAGGGCTTCGTCCTTACTGTAAGAAATTACATCTTTAACCTCTTGTGAAAAATTGTCTTCCATGGTTTATTGATATTAAGGTGAATAATAATTACAGTAGATGTATTGCAAAAAGCATACCTTGTAGTATTGATGTCATAAGCTAATATGACAAAAATACGGCTAAGAAAAAAATAAGTTGTGAGGTTTTTTTTGAAAAAATAAAAAACCTAAGTTTTGTGGGTAAATACTTGTTAAAAGGTATGGGATAAATCTACGAAATTCCTATATTAGCACGTTTAATATTTTGAGAAATTTAATTTTATATACTTATGTCTGAAGGAGAAAAGTTGATTCCTATTAACATTGAAGAGCAAATGAAGTCGGCCTACATTGATTACTCGATGTCTGTTATTGTTTCTAGGGCACTTCCAGATGTTAGAGATGGCTTAAAACCTGTTCATCGAAGAGTATTATTTGGAATGTACGAGTTAGGTACTTTATCTAATAGAGCGCATAAAAAGTCTGCTAGAATTGTAGGAGAGGTTCTAGGAAAGTATCACCCACATGGAGATACTTCTGTATACGACGCAATGGTTCGTATGGCTCAGGAATGGAGTATGCGTTACTTACTAGTAGATGGACAAGGTAACTTTGGTTCTGTAGATGGAGATAGCCCAGCAGCGATGCGTTATACAGAGGCTAGAATGAAGAAATACTCCGAGGAGATTCTTGCCGATATCGATAAAGAAACGGTTGATTTTCAACTTAACTTTGATGATACATTACAAGAGCCAACGGTTATGCCAACTAGAGTACCCAACTTACTTGTAAATGGTGCTTCTGGAATTGCTGTAGGTATGGCAACAAATATGGCTCCTCATAACTTATCGGAAGTGATCGATGGAACTTTAGCTTATATCGATAACCATGATATTACCATTGATGAATTAATGGAACATATTAAGGCTCCTGATTTTCCAACCGGTGGAGTGATTTATGGTTACGAAGGAGTTAGAGAGGCTTTTAAAACTGGTCGAGGACGTGTAGTTATGCGTGCTAAGGCTAATTTTGAGGAAATAGACGGTAGAGAGTGTATTGTTGTTACAGAGATTCCTTATCAGGTAAATAAAGCGGAAATGATTAAAAAAACCGCCGAGAGTATCAATGAAAAGAGAATCGAGGGAATTTCTACAATCAGAGATGAGTCTGACCGTAAGGGAATGCGTATTGTTTACGTATTAAAAAGAGATGCTGTACCTAATATTGTTTTAAATACATTATATAAATACACCCAGTTACAATCTTCTTTTAGTGTAAATAATATTGCCCTTGTAAATGGAAGACCTCATACATTAGATTTAAAAGAATTAATTTTTTACTTTGTAGAGCACCGTTTAGATGTGGTGACTCGTCGTACACAATTCGAATTAAGAAAAGCAGAGGAAAGAGCTCATATTTTAGAAGGTTTGATTATTGCTTCAGATAATATAGATGAAGTAATTGCTCTTATTCGTTCTTCTTCTAACCCTGATCAAGCTAGAACTAAATTAATCGAACGTTTTAATTTAAGTGAAATTCAAGCTCGTGCTATTGTAGAGATGCGTCTTCGTCAATTAACAGGACTAGAGCAAGACAAATTACGTGCAGAGTACGAAGAAATTATGAAATTAATTAACCATTTAAGAGAGTTATTAGCTAGTAAAGACTTGTTAATGAACTTAATTAAAGAGGAATTAATGGAAATAAAAGAAAAATTTGGTGACGAGCGTCGTTCCGTTATTGAATACGCTGGTGGGGATGTGAGTATTACCGATCTTATCGCAGATGAGCAAGTTGTTATTACCATTTCTCATGCTGGTTACATTAAGAGAACCCCATTATCGGAGTATAAGACACAAAATAGAGGAGGAGTAGGCCAGAAATCTGCAGGTACAAGAGACCATGATTTCTTAGAGCACATGTATGTGGCTACTAATCATCAATATATGTTGTTCTTTACTCAAAAAGGAAAATGTTTCTGGATGAGGGTTTATGAAATCCCAGAAGGAACAAAAACTAGTAAAGGACGTGCTATTCAAAACTTAATTAATATTGAGAATGACGATAAAGTGAAAGCTTTTATCTGTACTCAAGATTTAAAAGATGAAGAGTATATCAATAATCATTATGTGATTATGGCTACCAAACAAGGACAAGTAAAGAAAACTCCTTTAGAGCAGTATTCTCGTCCACGCCAAAATGGAATTATGGCCATTACCATTAAAGAAGATGATGAGCTATTAGAAGCTAAGTTAACCGATGGTAAGAGTAAAGTATTACTTGCTGTACGCTCTGGTAAATTAGTTCGATTCGATGAAGAAAAGACCCGCCCAATGGGAAGAACTGCTTCGGGAGTTCGTGGAATTACTTTAGCAAGTCAGACAGATGAAGTAATTGGCATGCTTTCTGTAAGTGATATGAGTAGTGAGATTCTTGTTGTCTCTGAAAAGGGATATGGAAAACGATCAGCTTTAGATGAGTATCGCGAAACTAACCGTGGTGGTAAAGGTGTTAAAACTATGAACATCACCGATAAAACAGGACAGCTTGTTTCTATTAGTTCGGTAACAGACCAAGATGATTTAATGATTATTAATAAATCAGGTTTAACTATCCGTATGCGTGTTTCTGAACTCAGAGTAATGGGACGTGCAACACAGGGAGTTAAGTTAATAAATATCAAAGATTCCGATTCTATTGCTGCTGTTTGTAAGGTAATGAAAGACGAAGAAGAAGATGAGTCTACTTTACACCAACTACCTTTAGAGGATGGAGAAACAGGAAACTTGTTTAAACATCAAAACCTAGAGGAATCCGAAGATATTCAAGAATCCGAAGAAGAATAACCTACAGGGAAACTATAATTATTTTACACACATTAAAAACTATAACAGATGAATAAAAAGTATGCTTATTTATTTACAGCTTTAATGATTTCAGGTATGTCAATAGCTCAAAAGAAAGAGTTGAAAGATGCTGAAAAAGCTGTAAAAAAAGGAAATTTAGTAGAAGCAACTGCTGCTTTGAAAACAGTAGAGGGTGTTTTAGGATCAGCCACAGATGATCAAAAAGCACAGTACTATGCTTTGCAAACAAATTTAGCTTATCAGCAAATTGAAAATGATGTAGATGTAGAGGCGAACGTTGAGAAAGTTTTACAATCTTATAAAGATTTAAAATCAGTTGCTACATCTAAGAATGCTAAGTTAATTCAAGTTGCAGATCAAGAGTTATTAGCGGTAGCTAATAAAGTAGTTAATGAAGCTATTCAAGACAATAGTAGTTCTAATTTTAAAGAGGCATCTCGTGGTTTTAATCAAGCTTATCAATTAAACCCTACAGATACTATCTATTTATACTATGCTGCTTCAACAGCTATTAACGCACAAGATTTTGATACAGCTGTTACTTACTATAATCAATTATTAGATTTAGGTTATGATGGTAGTTCTTTTTACTATACTGCAGTAGATACAGAGAGTGGAGAGGTTCAAAACTTCGGTAATGACTCTAAGATGCGTGATTTAATGGTTAAACAAGGAACACATAGTACTCCAGATAAAGTTGTGGAGGAATCTAAGCGTCCAGAGATCATTAAGAACTTAGCTCTTATCTATTACCAAGAAGGTAAATTTGACTTGGCAGAACAAGCAATTGTAGAGGCTAGAAAAGCTAATCCTGATGATATTAACTTGTTATTAACTCATATGGATTTATACCTTAAGAGTAATAACATGGGTAAATATACTGAGCTTGCTCGTGAGGCTTTAGCTAAAAACCCTAATGATGATGTTTTATTATACAACTTAGGAGTAACAAGTTTTCAAGCTGGTAATTTAGAGGAAGCCAGAAAGTATTACTTAGAGGCTATTCGTATTAATCCTAAGAGTGAAAATGCTTATTTGAACTTAGCTTTCTTAAAATTACAGAAAGATGAGGAGATTACCAATGAAATGAATAGTCTTGGAATGACTGCTGCAGATAATAAAAAGTACGATGTACTTTTAAAACAAAAGCAAGACATGTATAGAGATGCCATGAATGATTTAGAGAAGGTAGTTTCTATTAATCCAGATAACAATGAAGCTGTTCAAACTTTAAAAGGTATTTATAATGCTTTAGAGATGACAGATAAATTAAATGCTTTAAACGCTAAACAATAAGTATTTAATTAAGTACAAACAAACACAAAGGCGATCCAAATTTTGGATCGCCTTTGTGTTTTTATTTGCTGGTTAAATTTTTAAGGTTTGTTAATTTATCCTGCCATATTTTTAATTCTTCCTTCGAATTATTTAAGCTTTTTTTGACTGTCATCACAAATGGATTAGTGTCTGTTGGATTGTGTATAGAGGCATATGTGCTTTCTAACTGTAAAATTTCACTGCGAATTTCTGCTAATTTTCTTCTTATATAAGTGGCCTCACTTTGCAGTTTTGTTTTATCGTTACTCTCAAGGATATTCTCTAATCTGTTGCTGTACTTAAAGGATTCTGTTTCTCGGCTACTCAAACTTAGTTTATCAAATAGAACGTCTAAAATCCTATTGAACTTGCCTTCTATAAAACGTTTATCGTTTGCAACAGGACCAATAGAGTTCCAGTTATTAATATGATTTTTAAGCTCGGCTAAATCATTTTTGTGATCTCCCGAGAGTTCAAAGTGTCTGAATAGCTGTAAGTACTCTTTTTTTCTAAGATAACTAGATTGTAGTTCTGTGTTTACTCGATTATGCTCGTTGTGCATTTGATCAAAGTAATGGTTACAGGCTTGTTTAAATTCGTTCCAAAGCTTTTCCGAATTCTTTTTAGGAACATGTCCTATTTGTTTCCATTTTTCTTGGAGAGATTTAAATTTAGGGGTTGTTTCTTTAAAGTTAGTGTTGTCTTTCAAAAGTAAAGCTTGTTCTAGCAGTTCTCTTTTAAGTTGAAGATTCACTATTTGATCTTGTTTTAGCTTTTTATAGAAAGCATTCTTTTTAGTATTAAAATTTCTATTAGCTAATTGGAATAAGGACCAAACTTGATCGCTATTTTCGTAAGGTACTTTACCTTGATTATAGAAAGAGTCTCTAAGTTTTTCTACATTTTTGATTTCCTTCTGCCATTGCTTATGGTTGAGAATTTCCTTGTTATATATTTTATCAAGTTCGCTAATGATGCCAATTTTAGCATGTAGATTATTTCTTTCTACAATCTTTATTTTATCAAATAACTTTTCTCTTTTACTGTGTAAAACACGGCTAACTTCTAAAAACTCTTGCCATATGGTATCTCTGTGTTGTTTAGCTACAGGTCCGATGTCTTCTTTCCAGGTGCGGTGAAGTTCATGGAGTTCATTACAGGCCCACATGATATCTTTGTACTGTACTAATTCCTTAGCTCTTTGGATTAGAAGTTGTTTTTGTTCTAAGTTATACTTGAAATCTAACTCTCTGGTTTGGTTATCTAGTTGTAGTAAATCATAAAAACGCTCTAATTGGAAATGATAATTATTCCAGGTGATATCATAAGTGTCTTTTGGGATAGCTCCAGCCTTTGACCACTGTTCTCTTAACTCATTGAGCTGTTTTAAAGACAGGTGTGTTGGTTTTTGCGTCTCCACTATATCTTTGATATTATCAATGATTTCTTGACGTTTTTTTAGATTAATTTTAAGTTTACTATCTAGCTCTTCTCTATAGGTTGTTCTTTTTTGTCTATACTCTTTATAGTATAGATCGAATTGTTGTTTTGCAGTAGGGTTCCAGGTAAAATCCTCTTCAGAGGCATCTGGATTATTTTGTAGAAAGATATCTTTTTTCTTTTCAAGTTGATCCTCATATTTATGAGAGAAAGTCGTTTTAATCTGTTCTACTTGTTCTTTAATATTCTGTATAGGATAATTAAGAGTAAGATCTTTGAGTTCACTGCTCAAAGTCGCGATGTCCATTTGCTCGTAATCCTTTATACTAGGGATTCCTTGCGAATTACCTGGGGCGTTATCTTCTGCTTTCTCTGCGTTAATAGCAGTTATAGAATCAAGAGCTAAATCGTTACCTGAGTTAGTTTGGTTAGATTGTGTAGATTCTTTATGTGTTCCATCTGCTTGCTCTAGCAGGTTATCATGTTCTTGGTTCTGCATAATTTAAAAACTATTGCGTTAAACAATTATTGATTGTATTTTACTACAATATAATCAATAATATATAGAATTAGGCAAAATCAATAGGTTTTTTGTTTGGTTTTGTTACCCTTAGTAGCCAGATATGCTTGTTTTGGGTTTTGAATTATATATACGCGTAGCTCAGTTTTTAAGTATATACAGTTATCTTAAGTTCACTAAACAAAAAATACCCTTAGATCAAATTCTAAGGGTATTATATTTTTCTATAAGGTAGTGTATTGTTACTTGTTCCAAATTTTCCAAGCTTTTTTAGCCTGTAGAACTAACATGGGATAACCATTAATACAACTTGCTCCTCTTTGTTTTGCTTCTTGTAAAAAAGCAGTTGTTTCCGGATTATAGATAAGGTCATAAGCGATATGATCGCATGTAAATCCTTGGTAATTAATACTGGGTTTATTCTCTATATTTGGAAATGTTCCCAAAGGAGTAGTATTGATTATAATCTTGTATTTTTGCATTAACTCTTTGGTAACTTCCCCATAAGCTAGTTGCTTTTTTTGTGAATTTCTACTTACGATAGTGTAAGGAATATCCAATTTTTTTAATGCATAGCAAACAGCTTTACTTGCACCACCCGTTCCTAATACTAATGCCTTTTTATGTCTTAGTTTTAGAAGAGGTTTTAAAGAGTGATAGAATCCATACCAATCAGTATTATATCCCTTTAATTTGCCGTTTTTTAAAATACGTATTGTATTTACTGCACCAATGGCCTTAGCTGTTTTACTTAAAGAGTCTAAGTAAGGGATAATCTCTTGTTTATAAGGAATAGTTACATTTAGTCCTTTTATGTTTTTATTGTCTTTAATTAAGCTTTTAAACTCCTGAATACTTTCTAAGTCAAAGTTCTCATAGGAGTGCTTATCTAATTTTTCTTCTTGAAACTTTTCAGTAAAATATTTCTTTGAAAAGGAGTAGGAGATATTCTTGCCTACTAGACCAAATTGTTTTGTCATGGTTTATATGTTGCAAAAAGCTATTTCGAAATAGAAATAGCTTTTTGTATTACTGGTTATCAAATTTCTTTAAGATATTTATCACAAGAGGATTATCCCAAACTTGAGGGAATATATTCTTAAGTATATCTCTTTCTGTTGGATCCTGCTGCAATGCTTTGTTTAAGAAAACACTACCTTTGTCATTGTCGTATATTAAAAAATATAAGGCACTTAAGCGGTAATTTACAGCTGCAGTGTTATTGTGGAAATCTGCTATTTGCAATAGTTTTTGAATAGCTAATTCATGCTTTTCCAAGATGTATAAGGTATCTGCCCATTCAATCCAATGCTCCATTAAATAGTTGCCTAGTTCTGCTGCTCTTTTATAACCTATTTCTGCTTGTGCGAAATTTAGAGTGTTTTTATTTAAAACGGCATATCTAATCCAGTATTTTTCATTGAGCTCATCGATTTGAATAGCTTTTTGTAAATAAAACAAAGCCTTATCGTATTTATGCTCTTTAATAGAGATGTCTGTTAGTGCAATCCAACCTTTGTCTAGTAGCGGATCTTCATGCACTGCTCTTTTATAGTACTGATATGCTTTTTCAAAATCATTTAGGTTTTCAAAACAGCTTCCTATGCGCAATAATACAAAAGAAGTAGCATCATCTAGCTCTAAGGTTGTCATATAACTTTCAATGGCTAAATCGTATTTTTCTAACTTTTCTAAAGATTTTCCTTTCTCCAGATAGGCTCCTAAAAAGAACTCATCAATTAAAGTAGCATATTCAAATGCCCATACGGCTTTGTCGTAGTTTTTCAAAGTGAAATACTGTCTACCTAATTGGTGCCATGCTATTTCACTATAAGGTTTTTTATCGATGAATTGGGTTAGAAAATCAATAGCTTGCTCTGTTTCGCTTAAAAAGTCAAAACAGTAAATAACATTGTACAGCGCAGATTGATCCTCATGGTCTTGGTCTAAGCACAATATGAAATTTTCTTTTGCTTTTTGAATCTCATCTAAAAGCAGATACTCCATTGCCATTAATGAATAAACATCAGCTAGGTCTTGTGTCAGAGTAAGAGCAATTTCTAAGGAAGCAATTGCTTGTTGGTGTTTACCTTTTTTAGAAAGAACGGTAGCTCTTTGAATAAATATTTCTTCATTGGTAGGATCTAGCTGCTCAATTTCAATTAATAGTCGATCTGCCACATCGTATTTATGTTCAAAAATGAGTATTTCCACCTCTACTAGTTTTAATCCTACAGAGTTAGGGTGTTGCCCGTATCCAAGTTTTAATGCCTTTTTAGCTAAATTTAATTTTCCTGAATCCAAGTAATGTAAGATTATATTCTCAAATTCCTCGGAATCAAAGAATAGAACTTTATTGGTTTTAAGCATTGACTCAAAACGTGAAAGTGTTAATCTGTATTCTTCTTCTTCTTCGTTGTCTAAATACATAGTTTTGTCTTTTTGTACAAAAAATTATAAACCTAATTCTTGTTGTACTTCGTTTAGGGCTTCTAATATTAATTGGCAGCCTTGTCTAATTTCCTGTTCGGAAATGGTTAATGGTGGAGTAATGCGAATAGCTTTACCCTCAAATAAGAGCCAGAATAAAATTAGTCCTTTTTCTTTACATTTAAGGATTACTTTATTAGTTATTTCACTACTAAGAGTCATTGGTGCTAACATTAAACCAATACCTCTTATTTCTGAAATTAAAGGATGTACTAAAAGTTCCCTAAATAACTTTTCTTTCTCTAGTGTTTGAGCCATTATATCGGTGTGCACTAGCTCTTTTAAAACTGCTAAACTAGCTGCAGCAATAACAGGGTGTCCTCCGAAAGTTGTTATGTGTCCAAATCCTGGATTATTGTATAAAGTGTCCATGTGCTTGTCGCTAGCGGTAAAAGCTCCACAAGGCATTCCGCCTCCCATTCCTTTACCCATTACAACAATGTCTGGTACCACTTGGTAGTTCTGAAATCCAAATAATTTACCAGTTCTTCCAAATCCTGGTTGTATCTCATCAAGGATCATAAGGGCTCCAACTTGCTCGCAACGCTCCTTTACTTTAGTTAAGAATCCGTCGAAAGGCTGAATGAAACCTGCTCCTCCTTGGATTGTTTCTAATATGATACCAGCTGTTTTTTCAGTGATCTTTAATAAATCTTCTTCGTTATTAAAGGTAATAAAGTCTACATCTGGAAGCAAAGGGCGGTAAGCTCTTTTTCTCTCTTCGAATCCCATTACGCTCATGGAACCCATAGTATTTCCATGATATGCATTAAAGCAAGAAATTAACTGACTTCTTCCAGTTACTCGTTTAGCTAATTTTAATGCTCCTTCGGTAGCTTCTGTACCGGAGTTTACCATGTACGTTTTGTTTAATGGATCTGGTAAGTTCTCTGCAAGTAATCGGCAGAATTCCACTGCTGGGTCTTGTATGTATTCACCATATACCATTACGTGAGTGTACTTATCTACTTGGTCTTTAATTGCTTTACTTACACTAGGATGTTGATGACCTAAAGTTAAAGCAGATACACCTGCTACAAAATCTAAATGTGGTTTTTGGTCTGTATCATATATATAGGACCCTTTAGCATGTGAAACACTCATTGCTAGTGGGTTTGGTGATGTTTGTGCTTGATATTTAAAAAAATCTTTAACCATGGTAATTCTTTATCTTCTAAAGATATTATTTAGAAGAGTTTTTTATTAATATTATAATGTGTAGTCTTAATAGAGCAATAAGACTAGTTTATTTTATGCAAAGATAAAACTTTCAGTTCAATAGTAGTTTTATATTAAAGGTAGTTTTTAGAATAAGTAATTGATAAGAAGTTAATTACTAACTTTTTTGTTCTGAAGCTTGTTCTGAAGCTTGTTCTG
>CANROJ010000045.1 GCA_947632215.1 uncultured Flavobacterium sp.
AAGTTCAACGCTATATAAAATAAATATGGCTATCCTAGGATAGCCATATTTATTAACTTAACTCTTCTTGCAATCTTTCCCAATCCAGTAGTAATGAATCTAATTTTTGCTTCTTCTTTTCATATTTAGTAAAAAAATCAGTATCTGCAATCATCTTGTGATAATCTTTTGCTAGAATAGCATCATCTTTAGCTATATCCTTCTCTAAAGCTGCTATATCACTTTCAATTTTACTTATTCTATTTTGTAAGGTTTTCTGTTTTTTTTGATCTTCATAACTCAAAGTAACAACCTTTTTCTTTTGCTTATTATTAGTCTTCTGAGATTTACTTTTATCATCAACTGTTTTTTTCTCGATCTCACGCATGTTCTCAACATTACGCTGCTCCAAAAAATAATTTATATCTCCAAGATACTCTTTAATTTTTTGATCTTTGAATTCGTAAACAAAATCTGTTAAACCTTGAAGAAAGTCTCTGTCATGGGAAACTAGTACTAGAGTACCTTTAAAGCTCTCTAAAGCACGTTTTAAGACATTTTTACTCTTAATATCTAAGTGATTAGTAGGCTCATCCATAAGCAACACGTTGATTGGAGATAAGAGCATTTTACACAACGCTAAACGATTACGTTCACCTCCAGAGAGTACTTTTACTTTCTTTTCAACATCCTCACCTCTAAATAAAAAGGAGCCTAACATATCTCTAACCTTCACTCTATTACCATCTGTTGCTGCATCTAACATAGTATCTAAAATAGTCTTTTCCCCATCTAGATAATCAGCTTGATTTTGAGCAAAATAGCCTATCTGTACATTATGACCGACCTTAATACTACCACTATATTCAAATTCGTCAATAATAGCCTTGATCAGCGTCGACTTTCCTTGACCATTTTGCCCAACAAAAGCAATCTTACTTCCTCTTTCAACTAATAAACTAATATCTTTAAATATAGTTTTGTCCCCAAAGCTCTTAGTAACGCTATCAATTTCCAAAACTACTCTTCCGGGCTCAATACTTACCGGAAAAGAAATATTCATAACTGCATTGTCGTCTTCATCTACCTCGATACGCTCTACCTTATCTAATCTTTTAATTAAAGACTGAGCCATGGCAGCTTTACTAGCCTTATAACGGAAACGCTCAATTAGCTTTTCTGTTTCCTCTATTTTTTTGGCTTGATTCTTCTGGGAGGCTAGTTGAATTTCTCTAAGCTCTTCTCTAGCAATTAGATATTGACTATATGGCTTATTAAAATCATATGTTTTACCAAGTGATATCTCAATAGTTCGATTAGTTACATTATCTAAAAACATCTTATCGTGGGAAATAATAACTACAGCTCCAGGATAAGTTTTTAAAAATGATTCCAACCAAATAATACTTTCAATGTCTAAGTGGTTAGTAGGCTCATCTAAAAGTAGAACGTCATTATCTTGTAGCAACAGTTTGGCCAATTCAATACGCATACGCCAACCTCCCGAGAAAGTTTCAGTCAAATTATGAAAATCTTCTCTCTTAAATCCCAAACCCAATAATACTCTCTCTGTATTACCAACATAATTATATCCACCAATAAGCTCGAATCGATGAGTTAAATCACTTAACTTTTCAATCAAAAGGCCATACGACTCTGTTTCGTAATCCGTACGTTCGGTTAATTCAATGTTAACGCGTTCCAACTCATTTTCGACTTTTTTTATCTCTTCAAAAGCTTGATAAGCCTCCTGTAGAACAGTACGACCTGGAGTAAAATCAATATCTTGACGCAGAAATCCAATAGTTAAATCTTTTTCGAAAGCAATACCCCCAGAATCTGGTTCCATTTCCTTAGACAATAACTTAAGCATTGTAGACTTCCCTGCTCCATTCTTTCCTACTAATCCAACTCTATCACCTGCACTTATACGAAATGCAACATCTTCGAACAAATACTCTCCTGAAAATGAAACGGAGAGGTTATGTATATTTAACATATATTATTATTTCTTAATTTTAAATTTTTTATATCTATGAATAGAAATCTCCTGATCCAACTCGAGGCCTTGCTCAACAAATTCGAATAAACGCTGCGCCAAGAAAGGTCCTAGCAATACACCTCGAGTTCCCAAACCATTTAAGATAAATATCCTTTGAGATTCACGACTTCTTCCCAACAAGGGTCTTCTATCCTTTACAGTAGGACGTACTCCGGCTTTGTGATCAATGATTTCAAAATCCAAGCCCACAACTTGCTTGAGTTCGCTAACAAGCTCTTGTAAAGCCTCTAAAGTAGTAACATCATCTTTATCCTTCCAATTATAAGTAGCTCCAACTCTATAAAGATCCTGACCTAAAGGAATCACAAAAACACCTGCTTTAAGAATAAAATCTATATTCAAATCTTTTATTCGAACAGTCAATAACTCTCCTTTAGTACCGTCTAAAGGTAGGTCGTTAAAAAACGGATTACTTTGATTTCCAAATCCTTGAGCAAACACAATGTTTTTAGCCTTTATATCTTTATAACAAACTTCATCATCTGTGTAACTAAGTTTATCATAATCAAACTCCTGCTTATAATAGATAGATTTATTTTGCAAATATAAACGATATGCTCCGATTAATTCCTTTGTTTCTAAATATCCTGTATCATGAACCTTCCCATAGCCATAACTGGCATTAATACCATAGAAAGTATCCCTAACTAATTCAGGGGATAAATATTTACTTAAAACAGGCTGATCGCAGGCAACAAACCAATTATTCTGCTCTTGTGCATCTACCAGTCTTCTATAAAGAGGTAAAGGATGCCAGAATTTTAAACCTAACTTGTCTTCTAATACTGGATAAAATTCGTTAGCTAAATCTAGTTGCTCTTCTGCCTTCCATATACCTGTAAAGCGTTTTAAGACAACGGGATTATACATTCCACCAGCCACCAAAGATGAAGAACGCTGCTCAGAATCAATCACTACAAAACTCTTACCATGCTTAGCTAATGTTTCGCAAAAACTAATACCTGCCAATCCACTTCCTACAACAATATAATCGTACATATATATCTTATATAAAAAAAGCTCCTATCTAATTATTATAGATAAGAGCTTAATAAATTAGTGACTACAAAATTAGTAATTCCATAAGTCATCATCAAGGTTTCTAATCATTTCTCTGATTCTTTCGCCTTCGAATAATTCTTGTAACGGATTAGAAGTTATATATTCGTCAATAGCCTGACCTCCGTATTGGTTGTCTGCTTTATAAATGATAGAACTAAATTTTCTAGCATTAAAAAGATGATCAAAATTAATTGGATTTTGCGGGTTCTTACTATTGAATGCATAATTTTGATATAGTACCTCTCTGGCATCTGGAAAGAATATCCAGAATAACTCCACATAATTCTCTACTCCACTCTCTAAACTATATAAGTCACTTACAACTGGAGCAAGACCTAATATTCTATATCTTAACTGACCTTCAATGCGATCGAAATACCACATACCCATAATATGATAGGCGTTAACATCTGCAGGACCAAGAACAGTTGTTTGAATAAACTCTGCAGGTACTTCTTCACCAGCATTATAATATTCAATTCCCGCATCAGTGGTATCCACCTTCATAAAAGAAGATTCAATATCACTTAAATTACGAATATTTCTAAAATCAGAATCATCATATACTTCGGTGATGGCACCTGATTGTATACCTTCCATTAAAACTTGAAACAAAGGCTTTAAATCACCTTCACTTGTTACCTCATTAATCGGAAAATAGTAGGCTTCATTAGCTTGCTCCTCCAATGATATATTCTCCCATACCTTGATACCAAATAGAATATCTAACTCATTTATATTACCGTAAGGCATAGGTCCGTCGGCTTTTGTAAGTATTTCTTCTAAAGACTTAATACCAATCTCACTAGCTGACTTTGCATTAAGAATGTTTACTTGGGCAAAAGCACCAATAGAAAACAAGCTTAATGCTCCTATTATTGAGAATTTTTTCCAGTTCATATTTTCTAAAATTTTCTTTGTATTAAATTATCCTCCCTTATCTAATTTCATATGTGGCAGGAGTAGTACGCTTTAATTGGTAATTACCAGCCCCGTCCAAACGTGTCTTTATATCAGAAATGACAACAACATCACCAACTCTAGCTCTTCGAATAGCAGCTTTTGCCCGATCACTCATTCGATTACCTTGTACCACAACACTTGGCTGTCCAGGTACTTGTAAAACAAAACCTGTAACGGTCAATTTAACATCAAAATCAAAATCTTCTAATTTTGCACCAACTGTTGCAATCTCCAAATTGGCCTTAGGTCCATTATCAGCGAATTCTCCTCTAACTGTACCTCTTGGAGCAGGAATATCCTTAATTCTAAAAACCTGACTGTCTGTTACAACTTTCCCCCCTGGTAGAGTCCCTGATACTTTGATAGTAACTTCCCTACCTGATTGAGGATTCAAAAAATACTCTCCAGACTTACTACCTTTAGTCAATCCGGGAGCGCTAGCCACGACTTTATCACTTGGTATCCCAGCAAAAGATATAGTCATAGGATTACTAAGACCACGATAAACTACATTCATTTTATCTGCAGAAATTGTAGCTGAGTTAGGTGAAGAAACAACAACGTAACTACCATCTATATCTAAAGGTATTGATTCTCCATTTTCTTTAAAAACAAACTTACCTTTTATATCATGCTCGCCTACATTGCCTACAGGAAAAGAGATATTAACCTCCCCATTTCTCAATGCTGCACTTAGATCAATTACTTTGTTATTAACTACAACCTCAGTAGGAACTGTCGAATCATCATATCGTCCTAATACAACCTTTCCTGTAAAAGTTTCCCCAGCAAAATAAGTGTTTTTATCTGAAATCACTAAGGGCTTGTACTTTCTCATAGAAGCAGCTTCTATTAAAGTATTTCCCAAAAGTAAATTATAAATATCACTTTCCACCATCCTTGCATCGTTTTGCATAGCGGATAACTTAGTCAAAGAGGCTATTGCAGGGAAACCGTAGAAATTATAAGTTAAATACGGTATACTATTGCCATCTTTATTGACAACAGGCCCTAGATTAAAATTCTCATTAATCTCCTGTTTCACGTTGTTATAAGAAACATCTACACCTAGAACTCCAGTAATTGAGTCTTTATATTGTTCAATAAGATTTAAAAAATCTTGTCCTTTCTCAGATAACTTATCTCCAACAAACCACTCTTTATCTACAACAGAACTCTGGTCCATACTTTCAAATGGAAGAGTGCCATCATCCTGGCGATAAGACGAGGTAATTAAATCTTTACTTATCTGAACTTGATCAACAAAATAATTTGTTATATCTCTTGTTTTCAAAGCAGTTTCATATGCTTCTTTGTATCTAGTAGGATCGTCCTGTGCTCTAGTTTTCAGCTGAGCTAAAGATACATTCTTATTATTACTTTCAATAGAAGCTGTCGCTTGTTCAAATTTAGTATTTACCATACCAAAGGCTGAAAGAACCTCACGTGACATTTGTAAAGCCATCATAGCGATGAAAACCAAATACATTAGGTTAATCATCTTTTGCCTAGGCGTAAGTTTTTGTTTTGCCATTATTCTATAATACTTTAAAAATTATAAATTAAATAGCATTTCTATTTCCTCCACCCATAGCAGATAGCATACCGCCATATACATTGTTTAAAGATGCTAAATTAGAAGTTAAAGCTTGCATTTGTAGGTTCAATTTTTGGTTGTTCTGTGCAACCTCCTTATTTATATCGGCATTTACAGTAGCGCTTTCCAATTGACTTGCATAAAGTTTATTCAAAGACTCTAACTGTTTAGCAGCCAAAGTCATCTCTGTAGCATACTTCTGTGTAGATGCCACAGAATCTACCGCAGAGCCTATACCCTTTGAAGCGGCCTCAAAATTTCTAATGCTATTACCTAAACTACTCATTAATTCACCATCAATCTTAGCATCTTTTAGTAGTTGATCTAATTTTTTAGACAACAAACCTTGTTCATCAGCAATATCACTTATTTGTTCTGTATGTTTTGCCTTACGTTGCTCTTTAGCAACACCATCGTTCAGTTCTGGGTAAACTTTTGCCCAATCTAACTCTTCGTCAACTGGCTCAAATGCAGACAAAGCAAAAATAAACGCTTCAACTAATAAACCTACAATTAACATGTTATTACCGTTAAACACACCAAATTCCATGTGTGTAATTTTGAACATCGCCCCGATAATAACCACTGAAGCTCCCATACCGTAACAGAAGTTCATTACTTTCTTAGATAACACCATAGCTATAAAATCTTTTTTTTTTGAATTTTCAATTAACGAGCCATTCTACTAACATTCTGAGAAGACATAGAACCAGAAACAGATTGTACTGTTCTAAAACCTATATAACTACGAGCAGAATCCCCATATTCTTTATCGCGCATAGCAACTTGTAAAAAATACGCAGGATCTCTCCAAGAACCTCCTCTAACAACTTTTAAAGGATTATCTGTTGGTCGGTTACGCGGTTTTAAAGTAGACATAAAATCATAGGATGACACATCGTATGCAGAACTGGTCCACTCAGAAACGTTACCTGCCATATTATAAAGATTGTAACCATTAGGAGGATACGAACGAACTTCTGCTGTATAAAGCGCTCCATCTGCCGAATAATCAAACCTAGTTGGTTTATAGTTTGCTAAGAAACATCCTCTTTCATCTGTTGTATAAGGTCCACCCCATGGATACATAGCTCCTTCCAGACCTCCTCTAGCAGCATACTCCCATTCACTCTCCATTGGTAAACGAAATTCATTTACCTCTAGAGACTGCCTTGTTTCTTTCAAATAATCATTTTTATACATAGTTCTCCAAGCAGCAAAAGCCTTAGCTTGATGCCAATTAACACCAACCACAGGATATTCACCAAAAGCAGCATGCCAAAAATAATCATTATGCATTGGTTCGTTATAAGAATACTGAAACTCCTTAATCCAACGACTAGTATCAGGATAAATTAGTAATGTTTCTGTTTTCAAATGACGCTGACGTTTTCCTCTAGGGTCTAGACCTTGATCTTTCATTGCGCTTTCTACATCTATATAAGAATACCTAAACTTCAATTTAGAAGCATCAAATGTAGTCATCCCATTATATGTTTCACTTGCTGGAATGTATAAAGAATCCATCACCTCAACATAATACTCATCTGGAAATTTATTGTGATCTCTAATAATAGGCACTTTTTTATTTAAGCGCCTTCCCGCGTAGATATCATCACTCATTTGAAGACTATAGTAATTATCATACATATAGCGCTGATAAGGTGTCATCCTATCGAGATCCTCTTCACTATCAGCAAAAGCATAGGCTCCGATACCTCCTGCATCTCTTGTCATTCCCATATCATCGGCAGCAATAGCCAATTTTGTACGCACAATGGAGTCTTTTACCCAGTCAACAAACTTTCTATATTGATTATTACTTATTTCTGTCTCATCCATATAAAATGATCCGATAGTAACTGTTTTCTGAGGTGCATCGTTTGTTCCTAGAAAATCCTCACCAGATTGCCCCATAGTGAAGGTTCCTCCTGGAATAAGTGACATACTATGTGGTTTACTAGTACGCCAGGTCTTTCCCTGATTACCACCTAGTAACTCCCCCCTATCTCCAGTTCCACAACTGAACATTAAAGCTACCACTGCTCCTAACGTAATTATCTTCTTCATATAATTTTAGGTTTTTTTACTATAATCTATAATGATTAACGCGCTACTTTTTAAATACAAAAACAAATCTAAAGATTACCTTAGACTGTAGAATCCATATATACTTTTGTTATCAACGCGTTACAATAAACTTCTTTTTAAAATACGCCACCATTTTTCAGGAATATTCTGACTCAGCACTAACTTATAGTCTTCATGACTGCATGAAATTACAAATTCCGTGCCTTTTTGATATTCGTTAAAAATAGTAGATTCTACCCACCATCTTCCAGAGACATCGCTTTTATAAAAAACAAAATCTGTAACTCCCTCCACTGGCACAATATACTTAGTATAACTTTCTCTTGCCATAAAGGGATATTCATTGGTTCTGCAATTCACCCCTTCTATATAATACCATAGTATTTGTGCAATTAATAACGCTTCACTTTTGTTATTATTATAATTAAAAACACCAAAAATTTTCACTCTATCGCTATATCCACTATATCGAGCTAAACTACAGATCTCCCTACCATCAAACCCATTAGGATTAAAAACCGAAAAGTTACCAGAACAACTAGATTTTATACTACTTAGATCTAAACTAACTATATCCGCTTCTCGTAAATAGGGCTCACAAAGCTGAATATTAGAAGCCAACTCACCTAATCTAAGAGCTTCGAAATGTAGACTGTGTAATAAATCTATTTCTTCTTGAGTATTATAATAAGTTTGAAATCCTAAATTAGTATAATTAAGTAATCTAACAGGTTCGTTTAATATAATACCAGACATGAAACTCTCTGCTTTTGAATCACATGGTATTTCCAAATGTAATTTAGAATCAATACTAACTAAATTAATCAGCTCTCCTAATTTTGCTACCCCTCTATAAAGAGCATAGGTAAGATCTTGGGAGCCCCCAATAACAACGGGCAACACATTATTCTTTAATAAATCTGCCACTAGCTCTTCTAATAGAAAATAAGTGTCTTCAATAGTATTTCCAGGACTAACATCACCTAAGTCGATTATTTTAGTATGCCAATTCCCTGGACATAATCGATAGAATTCCTTTCGGATAGTCTCGACATCGACCACTAATAAATCATTATTAAAACCTCTATTGTCACCTACTCCTATTAAGGCAATATCATAATTAGAATATTCTAAAAATTCTCCTGCATTATAGAAAAAAGTATTTTTACCTAAACTATATCTGGGTAACTCTTCCACATAATGAAGAAACTCTACCGATAGAGGTTTTAATAACTCATATATCATACCTATAACAATTATTTTTTAGGACTACTTGATTTTTTTGCCGTAGAAGACTTCTTTGTACTCGCTTTTTTAACTGTTGCTTTCTTAACGGGCGTCTTCTTAACAGGTGCTTTCTCAGCTATCATAGCTTTTACCTGGTCCAAGGTTAAAGAAGCTGCATCAATATCTTTACTTAATTCTATCTTAACCTTGCCTTGCAATATATTTGACCTTCCCCATCTTGCTTTTTCAACGCGAATACCCTCTTCTTCCCAATTATGAATAACTTTGTCTATCTCTTTTTGGATCTTATCCTGAATCAACTCATTTATGTCCGCTTGGGATAAATTATCAAAATCATATTTCTTATTGACATTGATAAAAATATTATTCCATTTCAAATAAGGTCCAAATCTTCCTACTCCTTTTTGAACAGGTAAATCTTGAAAAAGTGCTATTGGTGCATCAGCTATCTCTTTTTCTTTGATAAGTTCAAGAGCTCTCTCGTAAGTAACATCTAAAGGATCTTCAGCCTTTGGTAGAGATATAAATACCTTTCCAAACCTAACATAAGGACCAAATCTACCATTATTTACTTCGACTTCTTCTTCCTTATAAACTCCTAAAGTTTTTGGTAATAAAAATAAGCTTAAAGCATCCTCTAAAGTAATTGTTCCAATATTCTGATCTGGCTTTAAACTTGCAAACTGCTTATTCTCTTCTTCAGCATCACCTATCTGCGCCATCGGTCCAAATTTACCTAAACGAACTAAAACAGGCTTACCACTATTTGGATCCACACCTAAAATTCTCTCTCCAGATTCCCTTTCAGCATTAAGTTCGACGTCTTTCACATTAGGATGAAAATGATCATAGAACTCTCTCATCATTTTTGCCCAATCTTCATTACCTTCAGCAATAGCATCAAAATCTTGTTCCACCTTAGCCGTAAAATTGTAATCTAAAATAGTTTTAAAATTCTTTACTAAGAAATCATTTACAATAATCCCTATATCTGTAGGTACTAACTTACCTTTATCGGAGCCTGTTTTCTCCACAAGGTTCTTTTGCTCAACTACACTATTATCTAATACAAGCATAGTGTATTTACGTTCTTTACCTTCATTAACACCTTTTTCCACGTAATTTCTAGCTACAATAGTCGAAATAGTAGGAGCATATGTAGATGGTCTACCTATACCTAATTCCTCTAACTTCTTTACTAAAGATGCCTCCGTATAACGAGCTCCAGGTTTAGAGAAACGCTCTGTTGCAACTAAAGATTTTCTATCCAGAATATCGGCAACTTTTAACGATGGCAATATTCCTTCAACTTCTTCATCCTCATCATCATGTCCTTCCAAATATACTTTTAAAAATCCATCAAACAAAAGAACTTCTCCACTTGCTGTAAAGAGCTCTTGGTGATTATCACATGCAATCTTTACATTAGTACGCTCTAAGAGAGCATCACTCATTTGTGAGGCCAAGGTACGTTTCCAAATTAAGTCATATAATCTAGCTTGGTCACGCTCCACTGGTGCAGTATGTAACTCCATATTAGTGGGACGAATAGCCTCGTGAGCTTCTTGTGCACCTTTACTTTTAGTTGTAAAATTTCTAGGCTTAGAATACTGTTCTCCATAAGAATTTTTAATCTCCTGTGCAGCAGCTGCCATAGCATCTTGCGATAAATTCACACTATCGGTTCTCATATAAGTGATTAACCCACTTTCATATAGTCTTTGAGCTAAATTCATTGTTTGCCCTACTGAATAATAAAGCTTACGAGCAGCTTCTTGTTGTAAAGTAGAAGTGGTAAAAGGAGCAGCAGGTGATTTTTTAGCAGGCTTAGTTTCCAAATCTGCTATTTGATAAGAAGCTCCGATATTTAATGACAAAAACTCATGAGCCTTTTCTTTAGAAGCAAAATTCTTAGCAAGTTTAGCCTTAACAATCTTACCTTCCTTTGTTTTAAATTCAGCCGAGATACTGTAAGATGACTCTACCTTAAAATCATTAATTTCTTTTTCCCTTTCAACAATTAAACGTACTGCAACACTCTGCACACGTCCGGCTGAAAGACCTCCCTTTACTTTTTTCCAAAGAACTGGAGATAGTTCATAGCCAACCAAACGATCAAGAATCCTTCTTGCCTGTTGTGCGTTAACTAAATTATAATCGATCTGTCTAGGATTATTTATTGCTTTTAATATAGCTGTCTTAGTAATTTCGTGAAATACAATACGCTTTGTCTTGTCATTAGTAAGTTTAAGTTCCTCCGCTAGATGCCATGCAATTGCCTCACCTTCGCGGTCCTCATCAGAAGCCAACCAAACCATTTCAGCTTTCTTTGCAAGATCCTTAAGCTTCTTCACTACTGCCTTCTTATCCGCCGAAACTTCATATTTAGGTTTAAAATCATGCTCAACATCCACACCTATTTCCTTAGAAGGCAAATCGGCGATATGACCATAACTTGATTCGACTTGATAATCTTTTCCTAAAAATTTCTCTATAGTTTTTGCCTTCGCAGGTGACTCAACAATCACTAAATTCTTTGCCATACTTCATTAAATTTGATAGCAAAAATATAGGATTTTTTCCAATTAATGCTTACCTAATAATATTAATACTTTTTTTCGACATAAATACCACACATTTCTTACCCTTAATAGTCTAATTACTTGTTACTAATATTATTTTATAAAAGCCAATACTAACTCTTGATTTAAAACAAAGTCAAGTAGCCACAAGATGTTAAAAAAATAGACTTACTGCAAATTAACTCACCTCTTTTATCATTTAGAACAGATAATTTGAAATTTATCACTCATTTTATTTCATTCGATAAAAGGAATAATTGATAAAAACACAGAAGTAATAAATAAAAACTAAAAAATATATGCCATCTTGTCAGTTCTTTAAAAAGAATTATCTTTGCACTTTAAAACACGAACTCCCATTTACCAAGCATATGGAAAAGGTTATTGAAGAAAACAAGCAAGGAACGAGCTTGCAACTAGAAAATAAAGCAGAAAATAGTAAAAAACTTTTTATAGAAAGTTATGGTTGCCAGATGAATTTTTCAGATAGTGAGATTGTAGCCTCAATTCTATCTAAAGAAGGATACAATACCACTACTAATCTAGAAGAGGCAGATCTAGTATTGGTCAATACTTGTTCTATTAGAGATAAAGCTGAACAAACTGTACGTAAACGTCTAGATCAGTACAACCAGATAAAGAAAAAGAATCCTTCTATGAAAGTTGGCGTACTTGGCTGTATGGCCGAGAGACTTAAAAGCAAATTCTTAGAAGAGGAAAAAATTGTAGACATGGTTGTTGGCCCTGATGCTTACAAAGATTTACCAAACCTTTTAAAAGAGGTAGAAGAAGGTAGAGATGCAATTAATGTTATACTTTCAAAAGACGAAACTTATGGAGATGTGTCTCCTGTGCGTTTACAGAGTAATGGTGTAACGGCCTTTGTATCTATAACAAGAGGTTGTGACAACATGTGTACTTTCTGTGTAGTACCTTTTACAAGAGGTAGAGAAAGAAGCCGTGACCCTCATAGCATTTTAGAGGAAATAAAAGACTTACATCAAAAAGGCTTCAAAGAAATTACACTTTTAGGTCAAAACGTAGATAGTTATCTATGGTATGGTGGAGGCTTAAAGAAAGACTTTGATAAAGCTACAGATATGCAAAAAGCTACGGCGGTTGACTTCGCACAACTTTTAGAACAATGTGCTATATCATTTCCGAAAATGAGATTCCGTTTCTCTACATCGAATCCTCAAGACATGCATATGGAAGTAATTCAGGTTATTGGAAAATACCATAACGTATGTAAGTATATACACTTACCTGTACAATCAGGAAGCACAAGAGTTCTTAAAGAAATGAACAGACAACATACTAGAGAAGAGTACATGGAACTTATAGATAATATCTATAAAGTGGTTCCAGAAATATCTATATCTCAAGATATGATTACAGGATTTCCAACAGAAACAGAACAGGATCACTTAGAAACACTATCTTTAATGAAGTATGCTCGTTATGACTTTGGTTATATGTTTGCCTACTCAGAAAGACCGGGAACTTTAGCTGCTAGAAAATTACAAGACGATGTTCCAGAAGAAGTAAAAAAACGACGACTATCAGAAGTAATAGAGACACAAAGAACAATAGGTCTAGAAAGAATACAACGTTTTGTAGGACAGACAGTAGAAGTTTTAATTGAAAAAGAATCTAAACGTTCAACTCAAGAGTGGGCTGGTAGAAACTCTCAGAATACTACCGTTGTTTTCCCTAAAGAAAATTACAAAGTAGGAGATTTTATATTAGTAGAAATTACAGACTGTACTTCAGCTACTTTAATTGGAAAAGCAGTAGGATATTCTGATATGCAATAAAAAATTTCTAAATTTAAAGTTTGATAAACAAAATCTATGGAAAACGTTCAAGCAATTAAACAGCGCTTTGAGATAATTGGTAATGATCCCAAGCTAAATCGTGCAATAGAAAAAGCTATTCAGGTAGCTCCTACGGATATTTCAGTACTTGTTGCAGGAGAAAGTGGTGTTGGTAAAGAAAGTATTCCAAAAATCATACATTCTCTATCCCACAGAAAGCACGGCAAATATATTGCAGTAAACTGTGGAGCGATTCCAGAAGGAACGATAGATAGTGAACTATTTGGCCATGAAAAAGGAGCCTTCACTGGAGCAATTAGTACTCGAGAAGGCTACTTTGAAGAGGCCAATGGTGGAACAATATTTTTAGATGAAGTTGGAGAACTCCCTTTAACTACTCAGGTAAGATTGCTGAGAATACTAGAAAATGGAGAATTTATAAAAGTTGGATCCTCAAAAGTACAAAAAACAGATATTCGAATCATTGCAGCCACCAATGTTAATATGATACAAGCAATTGAGAAGGGTAAATTCAGAGAAGATTTATACTATAGACTTAGCACGGTAGATATTACACTTCCACCGTTAAGAGATAGAGGTGAAGATATACACTTGTTATTTAGAAAGTTCGCTTCGGATTTTTCTTATAAATACAAAATGCCTCCAATCAAACTTGAATCTGAAGCTATTACTTATCTTGTAAGATATAGATGGGATGGAAATATAAGACAGTTGCGTAACGTTGCAGAACAAATTTCTGTATTAGAAAGAAATCGCAACATTTCCTTAAAAACACTACAATCATATCTACCGCAATGGGAACGTCAAGTGCCATCAGTGGTCAATAACAAAAAAGCTGAATCAGACTTTTCTACCGAAAGAGAAATTTTATACAAAGTATTGTTTGATATGAAAAGTGACCTAACAGATTTAAAAAAATTAACTTTAGAACTGTTGAAACACGATAACAAGCAAGTTGTAGAATCTAATCAAGTATTGATTCAAAAAATATATGGACAGAAAAAAAGTGAATCACAAGAAGGCAACCAACCTACAAATATTACCAATGTAGGATTAGTACCTTACGATGAACACAACACCTCCACTATCGAGCCAGCTTTTGAACATACATTAGAAAACATTGAGCAAATTGAAGAACAAGAAGATTCCTATCTTTTAGCAGAAACTATAGAGGAACAAGACCTCAACATTGAAGAGAATGAAATTGGATTAATCAAAAGAGCTCTAGATATAAGTCATGGTAAGAGAAAACTTGCTGCCAAAGAACTGGGGATATCAGAAAGAACTTTATATAGAAAAATTAAACAGTACAACCTATAATGAGAATACTTAAAAACTTCTTAATAGTATCAATCGCTTCCCTTTGTATGGTAAGTTGTAAGTACTACAATTTCACAGGAACAGGACAAATCGATGCCAATACCTTTCAAGTAAATTATTTTCAAAACCAAGCGCCATTAGTTGAGCCAGGTATTGAAAGAACATTTACCACAAGTTTACAAGACCTAATTCAAAATCAAACGAGTTTAAGTCTAACCAATGAAGGAGCAGACTTAATTTATGAAGGAGAAATAGTAGAATACAGAATTAGCCCAATTACAGCTACAGCCGATCAAAGAGCCGCTCAAAACAGGCTATACATCTCTATTAATGTACGCTTTATAAATAATAATAAACCCGAGGACGATTTTGAGAAAAGATTCTCTTTTTATTATGACTACGGGGCAAATGAAATCTTAATGGGAGCCTCTTTATCCCAAGCCCTTGAGGTAATCTATGAAAGAATAACGCAGGACGTTTTCAATGAATCACTAGCTAAATGGTAATTAGAACAAAATAACCTTGGATACACAACAACTAATTTACTTATTGCAAAATCCAAAAGACATCCAAGATCAGGATGCATCTACTTTTGAAAATATAATTCAAAAGTACCCCTATATGCAAAGTGTTAGAGCCTTGCACTTAAAGACCTTGTATCTAAGCAATAGTAAATCTTATCAAAGTTCTTTAAAAACAACCGCTTGTCATACCCTAGACAGGGATACACTTTTTGATTTTATTACTTCGAAAGACTTTCTTACTCATAAAGGAATGTTAGAAAGAGAAGATATTCAAAGAACCACAGAGTCATTAAAAGTACTACAACATAAACCAACTAGTACTATAGATGATTTAATACAGAGTTTCGATCGCTTATCTGTTAACCAAAAAAATGCTAAACAAAATGACCAAGCATTTCACTTAAATAAGAATACCAATGATAACTTAAATATTCATCAAAATACTCCTCAATCAGATGAGATATCCCTACTTTCAAAACAAAATGAAAAAAATAACAGGGAAGAATTGCAAAAAAAACAAGGTTTGATTGACAAGTTTATAGAATTAAATCCTAAAATTGTCCCAACTAAAAAAACTACTCTAAGTAGCGTAAACATTGAGGATTCCTTAGCTGACAACAATAGTATAATGACAGAAACATTGGCTAAAATATACTTAGAGCAAAAAAAATATCTAAAAGCAATACAAGCTTATGAGATTTTAATTTTGAAATATCCAGAAAAAAGTAGTTTCTTTGCAGACCAAATATCAGATATAAAAGCATTACAACAACATAATAGTTAATAATTATGAACACAGAATTTACAATATTCCTAGTATTAATGGCAATCGTTTGCTTTTTACTTATTGTAGTAATAATGGTACAAAATCCAAAAGGAGGAGGATTAGATTCTTCATTTGGAGGTTCAACAGTTGTAGGAGGAGTTAAAAATACTAATGACTTCTTAGATAAAAGTACTTGGGTATTAGGGGGAATATTAATTATATTAATTCTAATGTCTAGCTTGAGCTTTAGTGGAAGCAGCCTTAATGGAGAATCAAAATTACTGGATCCAAATGCGGCACCTGCTCCAACTATGACATTACCAGTAACAGATCAATCTGAAGCAGCAACAAATGAAACTACACAAGAATAAGTTCATTTGTTACCTACTAAATACAAAATAAAAAATGCCAGCTGTCAAGCTGGCATTTTTATTTGCTATATATGTCACGCAAGGGCATTTGGCATACTTTATGTGTGATTTACCTTAGAAAAACTAAAATTCAATTTAATAACTATATAATATGGCACTAAATATTAGACCACTAGCAGACAGAGTTCTTATTGAACCATTACCAGCAGAAACTAAAACAGCTTCTGGAATTTTTATTCCTGATACAGCTAAAGAAAAACCACAAAGAGGAACAGTCGTTGCTGTTGGCAATGGTACTAAAGACCATACTATGACAGTTGCGATAGGAGATGTTGTTTTATACGGTAAATATGCAGGAACTGATCTAAAATTTGAAGGTAAAGATTACCTAATAATGAAAGAAGAAGACATACTAGCTATCGTATAATAATTGAATAAATAACAAGTAAAAAACAATAAAAATGGCAAAAGATATTAAATTCGATATTGAGGCACGCGAAGGATTAAAACGCGGTGTAGATGCTTTAGCAAATGCAGTTAAAGTAACTTTAGGACCAAAAGGAAGAAATGTAATTATTGGAAAATCTTTTGGAGCTCCGACAGTAACTAAAGACGGAGTTTCTGTTGCTAAAGAAATTGAATTAGAAGACACTTTAGAGAATATGGGGGCACAAATGGTTAAAGAAGTTGCCTCTAAAACCAATGATCTTGCAGGAGACGGAACTACAACAGCAACTGTACTAGCGCAGGCAATTGTAAAAGAAGGTTTAAAAAACGTTGCTGCAGGAGCAAATCCAATGGATTTAAAACGTGGAATTGACAAAGCTGTTGAAATTATTGTTTCAGAACTAGGAAAACAATCTCAGGAAGTGGGTGGTTCTATGGATAAGATCAAACAAATTGCTTCTATTTCAGCTAACAACGATGATTTCATTGGGAAGTTAATTGCACAAGCCTTTGAAAAAGTAGGAAAAGAAGGTGTTATCACTGTAGAAGAAGCTAAAGGTACTGAAACTTATGTAGATGTAGTAGAAGGAATGCAATTTGACAGAGGATATCTATCTCCATACTTTGTAACAAATTCCGATAAAATGGAGGTTGAACTAGAAACTCCATATATTTTATTATATGATCAAAAAGTTTCTTCTTTAAAAGAACTTCTTCCAGTTTTAGAACCAATTGCACAAAGTGGTAAACCACTTTTAATTATTGCTGAAGACGTAGATGGTGAAGCTTTATCTACCTTAGTGGTAAATAAATTAAGAGGAGCATTAAAAATAGCTGCTGTTAAAGCTCCAGGTTTTGGAGATAGAAGAAAAGCAATGCTAGAAGATATTGCAATCTTAACTGGAGGTACAGTAATCTCTGAAGAACAAGGTTATACTCTAGAAAACACAACACTTGAGATGCTAGGAACTTGTAAAAGAGTTACTATAGACAAAGATAACACTACAATCGTAAGTGGAAATGGAGATGTAGAGATGATTAAAAATAGAATTAATCAAATCAAAACTCAAATGGAAACTACTACATCTGACTACGATAAAGAAAAACTACAAGAGCGCTTAGCTAAACTAGCTGGTGGAGTTGCAGTTTTATTTGTAGGAGCCGCTTCTGAAGTAGAAATGAAAGAGAAAAAAGACAGAGTTGACGATGCTTTACACGCAACAAGAGCTGCAGTAGAAGAAGGAATTGTTGCAGGTGGTGGAGTTGCATTACTAAGATCAAAAGCTGCTCTTTCTAGTATAACGCCACTAAATGCGGATGAAGAGACAGGTATTGCAATTATTGCTAAAGCTATTGAATCTCCACTTAGAACAATTGTTGAAAACGCAGGTTTAGAAGGTTCAGTAATAGTTGCTAAAGTTTTAGAAGCACAAGGTAACCAAGGATTCAACGCGAAAACTAATGAGTACGTAGACATGCTACAAGCTGGAGTAATCGATCCGAAAAAAGTAACTAGAGTAGCTTTAGAAAACGCTGCTTCTGTTGCTGGAATGATTCTTATGACAGAATGTGCACTAGTAGATATAAAAGAAGATAGTGCTGGAGCTATGCCAATGGGTGGAGCTATGCCAGGAATGATGTAAGAACTTACATATATAAAAGCTATTTTTATACAAAACAAATGCCCCAAAAAGCTAAACACT
>CANROJ010000046.1 GCA_947632215.1 uncultured Flavobacterium sp.
GCAGAGTACCGGCGATAGAAAGAAAGTACTTATGTTACTAGATTGCATTTACTTGGATTGAAGTTAGGCCATAATAACACAAGTAAACTTTACTGCTTTGGGGTAAATACTTTTAGGGCTAGGTACTCTTTTCGCTTAATAACTAAAATAAAAATAAACGTTATAAACAATAGTAAAATAAGACCCAGTGTACCATATATGCGATTACTTGAATCAGATCCAAAAATAAAATATAAAGCTCCAATTAGACAATACGCTATATAAGATCCAATAAAAATCTTAGTGTATTTTCTATTGGCATCTATCTCTAAGAGCTTACTCTGGCCTTCTTGTAAAGTGATAGACACAATAGGACTAGTGCACCAGTCTAATTTACCGTACACCTGGAGGTCTTGTGCGCTGACTTCAAACTTCTTAGTATCACCTGGGGCAACTTTACCAACAAAGTCTTCATTGATAAATATTTTATAGCTTCTAGCTCCATTGATAAAAGAATTTTTGCGATGTATAATTAAAGTTGACATATAAAAGTATCTAAAACCAGTTCCTTGGGGATTCCTTACAAGTATACGAAAAACTCTTTGCTTTTTCCTAGCTCAAAAACAAGAATTTGTGTAAAAATAAGATCTTTGTAGCTCTACTTGTATAGATGTAATTCTCTTGGCAGAACAATCCTTGCTGTAACGCCTTACTATTAGACAACTATCCTTTATAAATGAGCAACGATAAACCATATAGATATTCTTTATAAGACCTAAAGACAACGTTGATTCTCCCCCCAGAATATATAAAGCAACTAACCCCTATAAAAACAATGGACATTCCAAAGCCTTACAGGGGTAGTTATTTTTTTTCATAGCCTTTGATTATCTTTACTACTGGCGAAAAAACGCCAATAATAAGGATCTCTAAGGTATAGAGTTTGTTGTTTACTCAAAGAAGTAATCTACCTTAAAAGGGTTTGAAAAATAATTTTTAAAAACTATCTACAAACCCTTTAAAAGGTTCCATTAATAAGCGCTCTTAATTAAATTAAGAACAAACAACAATCTTTTAAAGCCACCCTTGTAAAAAATCGCTATCTATTTATCTTTATTTTTCCAACTAAGGCTTCCCCATATTCTCACTGAGCTAGAAGTAAGCCACTCGGAGTCCAGTAGTAACTTAGCCTTATTTTGCTGTAATTCCCTAACAAGGCTGTTATCTACCAAAAGAGGTAAATCTTCAAAATTCACATAAACTTGCAAGGGCGCATTTGGAATTTTCTTCTTTAGATTAGCAAAACTCTGCTGTTTTGTGGAAGCAATACTAAAACCATCTTGTAAGGTGATACTAAAAGGATATATTAATTCGGTTGGTAAATCTACTTCTCTGAGCTCCTGGGTATAAAAACTATAGGTTATATTGGGAATAAGCTCTGTGTAGTTAATAGTTTTTTGGACCTCATTAAAGTCTTGATCAAAACCTATCTCTACTCTACTTTTGTTTACTAACACGGAATCTTTAGCAATTTCTAAATCAAAATAAGATAAATCACTACCCTGTGGCACCATAGCTTTAGCTAAGCTTTTTAGACCAGGGATTAACTCCATATCTATGGTATTATAGATGTACAATGCCTTACTTGTTGGATCCACCTCTCTTATGTATCCTTGTTGATTTGTTTTGGAAAGCAGATTCCAATCTAGCAAGAAGTTTACCTTTGATTTTGCTAAATCTGCGCTAAAGGCCACACTTCGATCTTTATTTAAATAAGAGATATGCCCTTTAGGAGATAAATTATAAAATTCACTCAAGTCTTTGTACTTCACCCAAGAGTCTTTGTCTTTTAATAGATCCACAAGATCCGTTGTATTTTCTTGCTTAGAGCTTTGTATCTTGTATACTAAGTATTCTTTGTTAAACACCACACTAATATGGGAATTAACTAAAATACTTACCAAGGGAATTTCTTTATCTAAGAAACTCATCTGGTTGGCATGTGTATTAGCAAAATAAGAGAATACTTTGTCGTAATCTTTAACTTCTAAGATACCATAAAAAGCTAAGGGATCCTGATTTAGAGAAAACATATATATCCATGAAGGTATAGCAACCCCAGGACTTGTACGCAATTCTTTTGTCCACTTTGATACTCTATCTTCTTTAGAACCTTCTTGTTTACGCTCTAGTATAATACTAGAGAGATTATCTATAACAATATCGTCTAGTGCAATACTCAGAACGCTAGTTGCACTTGGAGATATCATCTGATTTTTAGCCGAATTTTGGCGCAGTTGATAACTCACAAATAAACCAAGAGCCAGTAAGACAAGCGCTAGAATAAGATACCTTAGAATTTTTTTCATGGTAGTAGATTAGTAAAGAAAGATTTAATTATAGCTATTGAGAAATTGCTCCAACATAAATGCCAATGCATTGTCTTGCTTATCTTTAGGAAAAGCAATAGAAAATTTAGAGTAAAGCTTATTTGATCCTTTTACACCAGTTTGAATTTTCATTTGTCCAAATCGCTCTATCTCTGGAAACAAAGCATCTATTTCTCCCTGAAGTGGTATATCTAATTTGTCTAAAACTCCAGGAAGCATACTTGTATTGAAAGTTCCATTAAGAGCTAAGTTTTTTCTTAATTGCTTTTTAATGCTATTATCTGTACTAGTTTTAAAGCTACCATCAGCAATACTTTGCATTTGCTCTTTATCTGTTCCCACAAAAACTAACCCCTGTTTAAAGTAGTAATATACCTCACTAATATCATAGCTAGCACCTTGGGTGTATATACCACTTTGAGGATCATAAGTGGCTCCATCGCGTTTAACAGCGATATCTAATAAGGCCTTAAATAGTCTTTGATCTTTTGAAGATCCCACAGCTAAATAACTAATAGCATAATCTTCCTTAGTCTGAGGAACCTCAATATAATTATAATCTTCATCATAGTCATAACCAATATACTCTCTTGTCACTAAGGAAACATCATTTAGGTACACCACCATATCTCCACTTAGTACTTTAGAGAGAGACTTAGGATCTAAAGTAACCTCTAAACCAATTGTAACGGCTTTAATGATGTCATCATTGCCTGGTAAAAACTGGCCATATTGCTTAAAGAAATGCTCTGGAGTTCGCTTAATATATTCTTTTGTATTGATATTTAAACTAACAAATCCCAGTACATCTTCAGGTATATAAGAAGAAAACTTTCTGTTGCTTTTTCTATTAAAAACCTTCTTGGTAAACTTACTCATATCCTTATCCATATGGGCTAAGGCTACTATCTGTAATTCATTTTTATCGATAATTAAGTCTACACTCATCTGGTTGTAACCTGAAATAAATCTCGGTATAGTACTGGTACTAAAAGGGTTAAATTCGTTAGAAAATCCTAATAAAGAATAGTATAAAGAGTTAACCTGGTCTACATACAAACGGGCCAATGTCTTGTCATCTTGTAAACTAACTTGCTTAATGGCGGAAAAAGGTTTTTCGGGATTAATAATATTTCCAATCACCTTTGAAGTCCATTGTTCACTTAAAACACTCTTTATTGAATCATTCTTTAAATAAACATCTGAATCTTGTAAATAAACCCCTTGGGTATCATAAGCTGAATCATAAGCCCCCTGGTAGTCTACATCCTGTGGCTGGTCAGTATAATCATAAACAAAAGAGTTTTCTTCATACTCCTCTACATATTCATATTCTTCTTCTACTTCTTCTACTTCTACAGCTACTATTGACTCTTGTTGATAATGATTGTGATCTGGATCACTACACTCTTGAGCTTCTTCTTGCTGGTCAAAATCATAAGCTTCCCACTCTACTGCTTCCTGGTTGTATAGGGAATCCCAAGGATTATAAGCTACTTGCCTTTCTAAACCATATCGTTCTATTACTTCTTCTTTTTCAAAGTAGTTGTCTGATAAAAAACTATAAACAACCATTAGTGTATTTTGATTGTAAATAGCCGTATACTCCTGCTGTGGAAAATACTGCACTTGATATCCATCAATACTGCCTTTATTTCCTTGTAAAGGAAATGCTTCAGTGCCTGTTACATCCGTTTGAGGATTCAAGGGTAAAAGGGCTACTACATACGAAATACTATCTGTAACGGTGCGGTACACATAAGAGTTCTTTTGTAAATCAACAGGGAAATTAGATAGTTTATCGCTATTAATTCCCTCGGTAGCTAAGCTACTATACACTCCTATTTTTTGAAATAACTCATCGATTAATTTATCGGAGCCATTCTTCGAAATAGCCTTGTTGTTAATACTCACCACAAACTCGGCATCACTTGGTATTTTACTAACCAAATCTTGCGCGCTAGCACTTACTGCCGCTAGAGTAGTTAGAAAACTTAAACTAAGGTATTTTAATTTCATAGTATTTATTTATTATTCAGATTAATGGTATTGGAAAGACTTGTCTTACCTTGGATAAAGTCTACTATACTTACCTGTAGTAAAACTGCTTTTTTATTAGGGGATATTTTAGAGTCTAGATGATGAGTTGACTCTACACTTTGCTCAAATTTAAAAACCTGGGTATAAGTTGCTTTTTGTATTTTTTGGATATCTTCTTGACTTAGTTTCTCAAGGACCTTAGTGTAACTCTCTTGGTAGGGAATCTCTTTACTTAGCTTAGATTTATCCCTGTCGTAGCTATAGCGTACATTTTTGGAAACTGTACTATTAAAGTGACGAGCTAAAGTGGCTGAAAAGTGATTTAAATCTTCCACAGAAGCAAAATCACACGATAAACTTGCTATATAATTATTAAAGTCTAGATCGTATCTAACATTAGTAATACCCTTAGAGTTCTTTAAGATATTGACTACCTCTTGGGTTTGGTTTTCTATTTGTTTTTGGGAAGGGATTTTATTGCCCCCTATGGCATCAAGTTTTAATAAGGTAGCAACTTGGGTTTTACTAGCGCTTAGATTAAGCACTGCCTTTATACTACCTGAACCATCTTGTTTAAGAGTAATATCTTCTATAAAATCAAAACAACTAGTAAAGAGCCCTGTGCACAGTACAACAAGGGTAACAAGTATTTTAGATTTAATCTTTTTCAACATAATTATATTATTTTCTAGTAAAATTACATATTTAAAAATATATAATTCTAAATCAGCTATAGATATAAACCTTCTCATTATGACAAGCCTGTCTTATATCTTAGCAACAAAAATAATACGTCTTGCTTAAATAGAGTATCCCTGAAAATAGTGGTTTATGTTTTTTCTAAGATATTAGTCCGTATTCTGTGGCTAATTTTATTGCTGAGCTTAAATTCTTAGTACCAAACTTCTCAATAAGATTCTTGCGATGACTCTCAACGGTGTGGGGAGAGATAAATAACTTTTCAGCCATTTCCAAGGTAGTGAGCCCTTGGGCGGCTTCTAAGAGAATCTCTTTCTCACGTCTTGTCAGCTTAGGTACGCTGTTTAAGGCTCCACTAGCCTTTTTTTGCATAATCACGCTAGTTTGTGGGCACAGAAAAGTTTGCTCTTCCATCACTTTGTAAATAGCTTGGATAATATACTCCACAGAAGCATTCTTTTGAACATACCCCTTTGCTCCTTCTTTAAGCACACTATTAATAACCGCATACTCATTGTGTACACTAATAATAACAATATGTAAATCGGGATACTTTACTCTTAACGGAGCAATAAGCTCTATACTATTGGCGTCTGGCAGGTTAATATCCAAAAGAAGTACATCTACCTTTTGCTTTAGTAAACCTTGATGCATTTGCTTGGCATCACAATAGCATCCCACAACCTTTATATTCTGTTCTTTGGACAATATGGTGGTTAGTCCCTCTAAAAGTAAAGGGTGATCATCAGTAATGGCAATTCTTATCATGGTTTATCTGTTTTTTAAAATGTAATTTCTATACTTGTTCCAACTCCCTTCTCAGAGTGCACCTGTAAGGTACCCTTTAAAAAATCTACTCGAGAAGCAATATTGTGCATTCCCGCCGAAGTACTTTGTTTTACTTTATCTACCTGGAATCCTACTCCATCATCCTCAATTGTAAGATGGTAAGCGTCTTTGTCTTGTACTAACTGTATTAAAATATAACTAGCCCTTGCGTGCTTAATAGCATTATTGGTAAGCTCTTGAATAATGCGGTACACAATTAGTTCTTTGTCTTTATCTAAGGAATTAGTAAAATGTAAAAACTGCACATCAACTTGCAAATCTTCTCTACTCATACGGGTAGCATAATCCATTAAAGCTACACTTAGTCCATATCTTTGTAGTAGATCTGGCATTAAATTATGGGCAATACGCCTTAATTCATCCACCGCGTTATCTAATTGATGTAAGTTCTTTTGGAATTCGCCTACCAGCTCTGGCGAGACTTGATCTCTAAGGGTAGATAATCCTATTTTTGTACTAGATAATGCTCCTCCTAGACCGTCGTGTAAGTCCCTTGCAATTCTAGCTCTCTCACTCTCTTGGCCTTCAAGCATTGCCTTAAGGGTGGAGATTTCAGCATCTTTTTGCTGTTGGGCTAAGGTGGATTGGTAGAGCTTCTTACTCTTTCGCATCACCCTTACCCTTTGCCAAAAAGCATAGGAAAGTAACGCGACCACAAAGATGAATATATAAATAAGCCAAATATAATAGGAGGATAATTTTTCTTTGTAGGAAATCTCTTTCTTGTAATTCACAATATCCTCTACTCTTGCCTTAGACTCTAATTGAGCCAATTTCAATTCTTGATTACTTCGCTGTATCTCAAGCTCTTGGAGCTCTAATTCTTTGGCCTGGTTCTCCTGACGTAGTTTTAAGTTTTCGTAGGCTTGTTTTTGCTGAAGTCCATGAGCATGCATCAAACTAATTTGATGTTCTTTGTCTTGCATCTGCAAGCTCATCTTGCTAATTTCTCTCTCTTGTAATCGCTTATCGTACTGGGCTTCTATCTGCTTACTAAGAGCTAATTGATCTTGTTTATAAAGGGATTTAAAAGTTTCTAAATAACGCTTTTGATACTCTAACCCCTGGGCGTAATTCTCTTGGGCTTCACTGATTTCAGCAAGACCTTGTAAAACATTAAGCTCGATGTGTAAATCACCTAAATTACTCTTGGATATTGCCTCTAGGGATAATTCTAAATATTCTTTAGCTCTTTGGAGCTGATTTTCACTGAGCTCTATTTCTGCTAAAATGCCATAAGCCGAAGCTATATGGGAAGGGTGATTAGTTTGTTTGGCTACCTTTAAAGCAATATTGGCATAGTGTTTTACTTTATCTTGGTAAGACTCTGGAAAAGCTCCTAAATACAAAGAGGCTAAATTAATTGCTACAAAAGACAGATTAGAGGCATAGGTCATCTGACCAGTATTTAGATTGTACAGCTCGCTTGCCATTAAATAATAAGACTCGGCTAAATCTCGCAGACGAAGATCACTTGGATTTTGGTATAACTGAACCTCATACATATGGCCCATGGACATATAGGCGTTAAAAATCCCCGTGGCATCCCCTTGTTCTTTAGCAGACTCCATAGCTAAAAGACTATACTTTTCTTGTAAATCGTATTCCTGCCAATTAGCATAAATAGCTGCTAACTCCCCGTATACGGTAGCCTTTTTCCCTTGCACAGTGTTGGAATACGGCGCCCTATCATAGTGCTCGATTGCCTGTATAAAACTTCTTACCCCTTGGGCCTCTTGTTTATCTCTAACTTGTAGCCAACCTGTGGCATAAGCCACATAACCCTTAGCCTGGTGATCTAAAGTTTTATTAGCATATGAATTGGCTAGTTCTATACTTTGATTGGACTCCAGAAGATTATCTAGTAGTCTTTGATTCATAGCATTAATAGCATAAAGGCTGGCGGCATATTTGCTATCCTTCTCTTTTAAAGCTAGTGCAATATTTTCTTTAAAAACCTCTTGGGCTAATTCTCTTTGATCATTAAAAAACAGTGCGTTTATGTACTGTCCTGCAGCAGAGTATCTCTGCTTGTTATTACCTATATTATCCTGGTATCTTGATTTTAGAGAATCTAACAACTCTTGAGAATGCCCACTTGTAGTAAAGGCAAGAAAACCGATAAGATATAAAAGTATTCTTTTTATCATTTTGAGTTGTTACATTACTTCTAGGCTCCTTTATTAAAAGCTAACTTATGGATTGTACTGGTTATTTGATTAACAAAAAAGAAAAAACCTTCTTACAAAAATAAGAGTTATCCCCTCAAATAATACCATAGTATACAAACAATATGGCACTTCTAATCCACTAAAGCTCTTACAATAGAGTCTACTTTACAAAAGTAGTAATCTGCCTTTGAAATATCTATCCCTATTTTCAGCTAAATACTCAGTTCTAGCCCGCCGAGTCTAGCTAAAGTGTATCCCAGTGTAGTTAAAGTGTCTTTTGTTGTAGTTATACTATAAAAATCTAATCCAAGTCCCCCTCTATAAACAACTCTTGTTTATTATAAGTAGAGCTTAAGACAAATTTCAAAAAAAAGGGCACTATATTTTATTTACCAAATATGTTAAAATTATTATAAATCCTTTAAAATTAAATTGTAACTTACTGCCTGTTAAACCCACTAGGGTGGACTTAGAGGATATACCTGAAAAACATCATTTATAAACAGCCTTAAACGCCTTAAAAATAAATATCCCTTTTTTCAGCTATTGCAGTCTTAGCCCCTATGGAGATACATTTGCTTTAAATAAATAACAAACCCATTATAATAGATAACAACAATTAAAATTAAAAAAATCACTATGAACAATTCATCTCAAAATGCATTACCACAAGACCAAGGAAAAGTAATTTCTATTGTTTCTTATATCACAATCATTGGAACAGTCTTAGCATACTTCTTAAACCAAAAAGATCAGTCTAGACTAGCAAGTTTCCACATTCGTCAAAGTTTAGGTATTACAGTAACTGGTTTTGTATTAGGTTTATTGGGATACATACCTTTTATTGGAGCTTTCTTATCTGCTATTGGTGGATTATTAGTTTTTATTCTTTGGATTATGGGGCTTATCTCCGCTGTCAAGTCTGAAGTAAAAGAAGTTCCTCTACTTGGAGCTTATTACCAAAAATGGTTTGCTCAAGTTAGCTAAGTCCATTAAAAATAAAAAGATTACTTTTTTTTTCAAGCTCACATTTTTTGAGCATAATTACACAATTACTTATACTCCTTAAAATTAATAAGGCTGTTGAGCTAAGAAAATAGTCCATGTTTTGTTTTCTTAATAAATTACTTCAGTCCCATTTTTAAGGTATAAATAGCTTTTACTTAAAATAGATACTCGGTTAGTTTTAAACAGGTAAAATCAGTTTTCTCCATTGTCTTATATCTATTAGGGTTTATAAGCTATAAACACGACAAAGGCCCTTTAATTCTGATTTAAAAAGGCCTTTGTTATTTCATAGTCTTACTAGCAATACGCATAAGTAGTCTAAGTTCTACCTATTTAGGTAAAATAAAATATCCTGTACAAATAATTATGCACAGGATATTTTTTTTCAACTTGTTTTTTTTTCAATTTGTTTTCTTTATTTTTTATCTCTTACAATCTGCCGTCCAAATTTGATTATCCTTTGTAAAGGCAATAACTAAGTTACTTTGATCAATACGAATATAATGAGCCTGGTCAGAGCCAACATTAATCATCACATTCTCTCCATCTTTTTCAAACTCGACTCCCGTTAAATCTGGAATACCATCTGAGAATAAGAAATTGTAGTTCTTTCCTATTTTAACTACTTCCACACTACCGCTAGATGCGTCGATATTTGTATCACCTGAAATATAGGTGATTGCTCCGGTGTATTTTCCTACAAAAAGATCATTATCTACTGGATCATCATCCTTACTACAGGATACTGCAATAAACACTCCTAATAAAATAATACCAAAGCTTAATACTGTTTTTCTGAATACATTGTTCATAATAAAATATTTTTGGTTTATATACCAAACACAACAATCAAGCCAAAGTACTTAATATTCAATATTTTATATTTCAAATATTTATCACAACCATAAAAAACACAAAGAAACGCAAAGAAAAAACAGGGTTACACAACTTTAGATTTCTTTACCCTTTGCAAGAGATAAAAATCCTTCCAACTAAAAATATTCTATTGAGAAGTAACCTTCCATGTGTACTAGGAATCTGTTTAACTTCAGTTTTAACTTTGTGGGAAGACTTGTCTCTATAGGGGCTTAGCGGTAATTTTATATCTAGTAAAAAGTATAAACCCACTTGATAAAATTACAATACTCCGTGGTATAAATTCCCTTTGAAAACATACAAGGAATATTTTCAAAACTAGTAAATCAATTCATTAAAAGTCTACATCACTCCCCTACTGTTTTTTTAATCCATCTGTGGCATCCTCTTCTACAAAATTTGGTGGCTGCACTACTTGCACATCATCCATTACTTTGTTTACCACATAATGAGCTGCGACTAATTCCACATTATTCTCTGCAAATACATCTTGGGTATGCAAACGCAGATCCGAATAGATCTGAGCGGTTAACTTAGCGTCTCTCACATATACGTTTAACTGATAATCTACATAGAAATCCCTAAACTGATCTTGTAAGATAAATGGCTTGTGTTTCTTAGATAAGTGTTCTGTGCGATTAGCTACCTGAAAAAGCATCTTATGCACCTTTTGCCAAGGCACATCGTAACCCACTCCAACTACTATATATATAATTAGTCCGTGCTCTTTAGCTGACTTAGAATAGTTCACCGTATGAGCAGACATTATATTAGAATTTGGTATTGTAATTATTTCATTTTTTGGTGTTTAATACGAGTCACCAAAGCAGTTTTTTCTAATACATCACCGGTAAACTCTCCGAGTCTAATTCTATCGCCAAGCTTAAAGGGTCTCATATCGGTAATTAAGAGTCCTGCCACAAGGTTTCCAACCACCGAGGTAGAACCCAAACAAAGCATGATACCTGCAAACACAGAAACCCCTTGAAATATTTGGGAGTCTGAATTGGGTAAATACGGAAATACAAAGATGAACATAAAGATAAATAAGACCCCGCTAATAAGATTATAAGTAGGGAAAGCCCAATGGGAATAAAATCCTTTTATACTTATCTTCTTAAGGGCAATGCGGTAAGCGAAAGACTTAAGTACTTTTCTTAGGTAATTAAATATAAATATAATAACCAAAATAGTAAATAAACTAGGCATGTATGCCTTAATATTCTTTCCTACCTTATCTAAAGGAGTCAGCACATAATCTAGTAATGCATCGGATAGATCCTTGGTATAGGGAAATAACTTAAAGAGTATTAACAGTCCTAAATACAAGACTATAAGAACGAAAAAGATTCGCAGAATATTGATAATTGTAAAGGCGGTTAGAACTGCTCTTTGATCGTCAATGATACCAAAGATTCCCTTAATTGTCTTTCCTCTTTGTTTTCTAATATGTACTCTTAAGAGACGATACCAATAATAACTGTATTTAATGACAAAGTATTCAGCTATAATAATCGCTATTGCTCCCCCTACTTGCAGGGCGATCTACTCCCAGGAGGTATTGTGCTTTTGCATCTCAACAGTCTCTACAATCTTCTGCTTGTAAGCCACTGCAGCCTCTATTCTACTTTTATTCTCTTGGGCAGCCTGTAGACTATCTACACTCATTAGTATCTGTTTTTGATACATTAAATTCAGATAACTACCTGTATCTTCAAAACGTATAGAATCTGCCTGAAAATGAGGATCATCTACTAGATAGTCTATCTTTTCTTGGATAGATTTTGCTCGCTGCCAAGAGGTGAATGAGCCAATATTTCCGTAGACATTAAATAGAGTATCATGCAAAATGATCACAGGGCTTTTCTGCATCACCACCACAAGGGTACCAACAACATCTATCTTTTGAATTTCCACAGGACTTTGCTGTTTCTTTGCTTTACTTTGAGCCATCGAACTACAGCAAATAAGTATACAACTCACCAATAAGAACAAGCGATTATAGAAGATATACATCTATCAAAAAATTAATTTATTTTGCGCGAAAATGTATGAATTATAATGACTCTCAGATGGGATTTACCACAATGAACTACAGTTATTTTAACGCTAGATTACCTGTTCTTTTGCTTTATTTAATTCCTTAAATGGGAAATATATTTTACACACTGAATATCAACAATATATACTACTATTAATTGAATTAAATCAGTATTGATTTATGCTTAAAAAAAGACACCCCCCAAAGCAAGAGTACCCCTTAAAAAATAAAACGCCGAGATAATCCCAGCGTTTTACAAATATTTTATATTTTTTTGATTATCTACCAAATACTCATCCAGTAAAAAAGAATCTAAAAATAGTCTTTAAGCTATACTTTTGCTTTTAATACACCACTTAAGTAAGTGTTTAACTTTATTTGAGTAGATGATTAATCTGTTTTATCTGACTAAAAAATTAATCTTCTTTATCTACAGGGGCATAAGGTAAGAAGAACAGTCCACTGATCTTAGATTCTTTATCGAGTGAAATTCTCACAATTAAAACAGCTTTTGAAAAAGTAGTCTTAAAATCTGCAAAACCAAGAGTATTAATATCTTCTAATTCATACTGCTTAATATCACCTACTTGAGTTTTTAATGTAGCTACTAATTGCTGGGTCTGTTCCAGTGGTAATGCACTTTGCACCTGAGCATTAAAGCTATCAAATATGGCTTGAGGGTTATCTTGGTTATAGCTTTGTTTAAACTCTGTCATAGATTTATTAAAATCTTCCTTACTTTGAGCAATACACAAAGTATAACAAAACACAGTAAAGCCTAGGGCGAATAACTTTTTCATGGATGGAGTTTTTAATTAATTGGTTAGTATCCAAATATAACTAATTCTCTAAAAATTATGGCTTTGTATCAGGATAAACAACCTTATTTTATTGGGTATTTTATGTCACTGGGTGTTTTCAAGCAAGACCTTACAGAGCAAAAGAATCAAATAGTCTTATAAATACAATCTAACTCAGGATCCTTGCCCAAGTTAAAATGCATCAGATCCCCGTACTGCACTTGTATTTTAAAGGCATTGTGTAAAGCAATACCTAATATGTAGCAGTATATAGAGCGCATAACCCCGCTATGGGTAACAATTAAAACTCTTTTATACTCTTTTTGTCTTAAGTCTTTTAGAAAGTCTTCGACTCTTTGAAATAAATCGATAAAACTCTCTCCCTCTGGGGTCTTTGTATGTACAAAGTCCTTATACCAAGGATCTATCTCTACAGAGGCAATATCCTGCCATGGGGTATTCTCCCAGGCTCCAAAATTCATTTCCATTAAGCGGCTATCCTCTTCAAAGGGAAGTCCAATGGCCTTTGCTAAAAGACTACACCTTTGCAAAGGACTACTATATACCTTACAAAAATCAGGTTCTAACTTTTCTAGATAATTACTTGCCTCCTCTGGGAAAGTATCCCTTAGGCTAAGATCGCTTTGCCCATAGCAAATACCACTGGGTAGATCTACTTTGGTATGGCGAATTACATAAACTTGCATATCACTAAAAATCCTAAATACATCACTACTTCACTTACTTGTTGCACCGTACCTAAACAGTCTCCAGTATAACCTTGGATATGCTTGTTGAAATACCAACCTAAATATACCTTAGAGAGATATCCCAAAGGTAAAACCAATAAAAAAATAGGGTTAAAGAAAAACACAAAAGGCAAAAGGGTAATTACACCTCCAATAATCAAAGTCTTTTTAGGAAGAGCTTTATTTGCTAAAGGCTTACTTTTACTTTGGTCTATATCACTTACATATCTATGGGTGTGTATCATAAGACCCGAGAAAAACCTACTAGCGCTATGGGTTGCTATAAGGCAAAACATCAGAAATACGACATCTATATTAGCTATATGATACATAGAGCTAAACTTAATACCTAGAAGCAAAATAATTCCAATTACGCCATAAGCTCCTATCCTACTATCTTTCATAATAGTAAGAATCTTTTCTTTGCCATATCCTCCACCAAAGGAATCACAAACATCGGTAAAACCATCCTCGTGGAAAGCCCCAGTTAGAAGAACACTTAAAGCCATAGATAGAAGCAAACTTATATCTACCGGTAAGATTAATTGAAATATAAAGAACACCAAAGCGTTGAAAGCTCCAACTAAAATCCCTACCAAAGAATAGTATTTTTGACTTTGGTTCATAATATACTCACTATAAGGAAGCTGCTTTTTAACAGGTATTCTAGTGAAGAACATTAGGGCTGTTAAGAAATAGATATACTCTTTTTTAAACATAATCTATTTGTTAGATACCCCAGCAGAATCGAAACTTGCCATATTATTTAAGAAATTAACCGCGCTTTGAACAAGTGGATAACTAAGAGCGCATCCTGTTCCCTCTCCTAATCGAAGTCCTAAATCAAGTAAAGGCTCCCCATGGAGAAAGTCTACAAACTCTCTGTGCGCACTCTCATCAGAGACGTGAGTAAAGATTGCGTTATCCGAAATGGAAGGCACTAGACTCTTTGCTAGAGCATAGGCAGAGGTAGCAATAAATCCATCAACTAAGATAATCATACCCTTGTTATGAGCCTCTAACATGGCTCCGCAGATTTGAGCAATCTCAAAACCTCCAACTCTTTGTAAGATATCTAGGGGATTTGTAGCGTCTTTATGCTTTAAGGCTACCTTTTCTAGGACTGCTTTTTTGTGATCTAATTGAGTGTCATTTACACCTGTGCCTCTACCGACACACTGTGCAATTGGCTTTTTAGTAAGCAAAGACATAATTAAAGAGGCGCTAGAGGTATTTCCAATTCCCATTTCACCAAACCCTACAATATTACATCCCTCTTGGGCTATTTGTTGTATAAGCTTAGCTCCGCTTACCAGACAAAACTCAACTTGAGTTTTAGTCAGTGCATTTTCTTGTAAAGAGCTCTTTGTACCATAACCAGCTTTAGCTTTAACTAATAGGGTATGGTCCTTAAAATCGAAGTTAACACCAGAGTCTACAATCTTTAAATCAATATTATGCTGTTTACAAAATACATTTATAGCTGCTCCTTCACCTAAGAAATTCATTACCATCTGGTAAGTTACCTCGGCCGGGTAGGCGCTTACCCCTTCTTTGGCTAGGCCGTGATCGGCTGCAAAGACTAGCATATAGGGATGTCTTAACTCTGGAGTAAGAGTGTTTTGGGCCTTTGCCACTTGAAAGGCTATCTTTTCTAATGTTCCTAAAGCCCCTAGTGGCTTAGTTTTTAAGTCTATTTTGTTTTGTAATTGCTCTTCGAAAGTCATGTTTTTTTTCTTAAATATAGCAACTATAAAGCAAATCTTAGACAGTGAAGGCGTAAAACTAAAAGTCTTAGCTCTTAAAACACTCATTATCGCAGAAGTAGAATAAAAATAAATTCTAACTTTTATGTCTTACATTAAAGATATAAGGTAAAGTGCTAGTATTACACCCGCTGCGATTAATAACTTTTGAAGGCCTGTTGTGCTATGTCGTACATAATTTCTTTTTCTCATGCTGTGGTATTGTATTTATTTACTGTTATATATTTTGGTAAAGTTAGAATTCTTTTTCAATATATACCCCTACCCTTAGCTAGAAAACGATTGTTTCTCTTAGACTAATGCTTAACTATTTTACAAAAAAAATTCTACTTCACTATTAGAACCTTTACGCTGTCCACTATCATAACAGGTGCCGTATTATTTAAAGCTGGAAGCTCTAGTGAAGAATCATAAAACTCAGATATTAGCTGTGAATCAATCAAAGTAGATGTCGAATTATCCTTAGAAACAACATCCATATTCTCTAAAGAGACTCTGTCTTTTATTACTAAATCATTACTAAGATCACTTGAGCTAGAACAGCTAATACCAAAAACTGCAAGAGTAAATAAACAAAAACACATTTTCATAATCGGAAAGATTTAAATTAAAACATACGAACTCTATTAGTACTTGTCTTACATCTTTTACAAAACAAAAATTAACAAGCTTGTCTAAGATAATAAAAAATAGATCTACTTGCATTAAAAAACCTTCCTATAAGTCAGAACTTTACAAACAAGAACTTAATCTACACCCAGAGAGCAAATACCTATACAAAAAACATCTTTCATACAAAACAGCTATAAACTCCAAAAAAAAGACCTTGCTATCTTACAATAGATAATCTATTACAAGCTAGCAAGGTCATATATAATTTTTTAAAGTGTTTATAAGCTAAAAGTCATAACCATGTAGATACTTATTCAAGGTAGAATGTACTTAATACCTTATGCTCACTCTTTAAATAAAAACACTCTTATAATTTTAAGTCTACCTTAAAATAATGGAGGTACTTCTGAAGTAATGTCAATCGAGATTATTGTAGGAATATTTGCCGTTAATGCATCTTTGCAAAATTCTTGTAGCTCTGCTAAGTTCTTAGCTTTCTTCCCAAAACATCCATATCCTTTTGCCAAGGCATTAAAATCTAAATCTGGAATATCTAATCCTGGCACATTAGGAGTATCTTGAGCTTTTGCAAAAGCCTTTAAGATACCGTACTCTTTATTTATAGGTACTATATAAATAATAGGTAAGTTGTGCTGTCTACCTGTCCATAAGCCTTGAATGGAGTACTGGAAAGATCCATCTCCAATCATAGCTACTACCGGACGATTACTACCACTGTTTTTCTGTGCTAAAGCAACCCCAACAGCAGCGGGTAATCCCCAACCTAGAGATCCACTTGCCATAGTATATAGACCATCCTGGACAGATATTGGCCATGCTCTATGAAGATCTGCCACACTAGATGGAGACTCTTGAATAAGTATACTATCCTTTGGAGTTACCTCCCTTACGCTACGATATACTTCTAAAGCAGTAATGCCTTCTACTTTATTTAAATCTAGGGCTGGGAATACTTCTTTTTGATGAACAATATTCTTAGGTTTTGTAGGCTCATTTTTAACCAGTTCATTTAATGCTTGTAAGGCAAGAGTTGGATTACTAATTAAACTATCGCCAACTGGAGCGCGTCCTGCTTCATTTGGATCATTGGTAATATGTAACAGCTCTAGTCCCTTTGGTAGATAATCTCCTGGGACATATGGGTAGTATCTAAATACTGGGGCTCCAATAACAAGAGCCAAATCATAACCTTCTAGCTTCTTACTCAGCGGCTCTATCGCAAATGGTAAACCACCTGCAAAAAGATCGTGATTCTCTGGAAAAGGTATCTTTTCCGAAGATGGCGCCGAGAACACTGGAAGCTGTAACTTTTCGGCAAAGGCAATACCCTGCTGCCAACCATTGTGTTTAGCTATGTCAGCTCCGTATATCAGTACTGGATTCTTAGCCTTTGTTAGTCTATGTGCAAATTCTTTTAAGCGATCTGGATCTGGACCTACTCTACTGGAAACCGAACGAACTACAATATCCTTGGTACACTGTTTTTGCCAATCATCTAAGGGAATAGATATAAATACTGGACCTGCTGGTTCTTGCAGAGCCATTGCATAAGCTCTCATTATAGTATCTGGAACATCCTCTGCTCTTTTGGGCTCATAACTCCACTTTACAAATGGTTTAGGTAACTCCTCTGGCTCAGGGTTAGTAAGCCAAGGCTCCAAGAAAAGCATTTCTCTTGTTTGATTACCAGCGGTAATAATCATAGGGGTTTTATTCATAAATGCTGATAGCATACCACTCATAGCATTACTTAAACCTGCCGAGGTATGCACGTTAACAAATCCTACTGTTCCAGTTGCCTGAGCATAGGCATCGGCCGCGGCAACGGCAGAAGCTTCCTGCAATACCTGTATATAATTAAAGTCTTTAGGGAAATTCTCTAAGAAAGACTCCTCGGTTGACCCTGGATTACCAAAAACAGTGTCAAT
>CANROJ010000047.1 GCA_947632215.1 uncultured Flavobacterium sp.
CCACAATATCACTCTGCTTGAGTATCTTTGATTGGGCTAAGTACAAGACTAACAAAGGAGCTGTTAAAATGCATACAACCAGAAGATCATTCCGCAAGTTGCTATAACTAAACTAGCACACTGGTATAAGGAGGTAGAAGACTTTAAGATGGACAACTTTAATACCGTAGCAAACTCCTTACAAAACAACTATCAATCTATTGTAAACTACTTTTACAATAGAAGTACAAACGCATCAGCTGAATCCTTTAATGCTAAAATTAAAGCATTCCGAGCACAGTTTAGAGGAGTTAGAGATGTGAATTTCTTTTTATACCGTTTAGCTAAATTATTTGCATAACCACAGGTTTTGAGATTGATCCAAGTTTTGCGCTTGATCCTTAATTTTGCTTATGTTTAATAATCTAGGTACAAAAAAAAGGAGACTTGTTAAAACAAATCTCCTTTATGGTACTCGGAGCGGGAATTGAACCCGCACGAACATTACTGTTCACTGGATTTTAAGTCCAGCGTGTCTACCAATTCCACCACCCGAGCATGTGGGCTTTCTTGTGGATTGCGAGTGCAAATATATAGTAAATATTTTATTTAACAACACTCATCAGGTGAAAAAAAGTATTTTTTTATTCTCTCACAGGTTGTTTTTATCTAGGTGGTTTATTATTAGATAGTTGCTAGTTAAATGAATCTTTTTCATTAGTAAACAATAAGATTTAAGTTTCTCTTTCTTGTAGATTAGACTCAACTAAATCATTGAAAATATCTTGGCTGAAATCTAGAATTTCACTTGTAGTAAAGTTTTTTTGGACTTCCTCTATGGCATTATTAAAGCGTATAGCGGTATTGAACTTTCTTGATGTTGCGTAAACATTATCTTCAATGGCTAACTTAAAGTAAAATTTTCCACTAGTAGTTTTGTATCTAAGAATTGTAGTTATCTGGAAGTTTTGTTGTAAAAAGTCAATAGTGGCATATACTGCATTTATGCTAGGGTGTTCTACACTAGTTAACAATGTGCGTCCTCTAGAATGTTCAAAGGTGTATTTATATTTGTCATTTTCTTTTACACTTATTACAAAAGCGCTCATAGTAAATTGGAGGTAGTTAAGGGAGTGGTTAAACAAAGATTTTCTACTGCTAATTTAGGGTAAGTTTATAGCAAAAAAAAATCCTAAACAAAAATGTTTAGGATTTTTTGGTACTCGGAGCGGGAATTGAACCCGCACGAACATTACTGTTCACTGGATTTTAAGTCCAGCGTGTCTACCAATTCCACCACCCGAGCGATTGGTCTAGAGCGAAAAACGGGGTTCGAACCCGCGACCTCAACCTTGGCAAGGTTGCGCTCTACCAACTGAGCTATTTTCGCATTTTTTATTTTTTTAAGAGCGTTCATTACTTCTGTAATGCGAGTGCAAATATAGAAGCTTTTTTCTATCCTGCAAACTTTATTTGCGAATAAAAGTGAACTTTTTTGTAAGTCATTGGTATCCAATGTTTGTTTTTTGTAATTTTTTTTAAGTTTTTATCTAAGACAATAAAACAAGCCCAGCCTTTTAGGCTGGGCTATTTAATTATTTTATCTTTTTTTGAATTTCGTTTAATTTCATTAGAGCCTCCACTGGGGTTAAAGTATTAATATCAATGGCTAAAATGTCTTTTTTTAATTGTGCTAATAATGGATCTTCTAAGTCAAAAAAGCTTAACTGTAAATCTTTGGCTAGAGGTTTAATACTTATTTTAGCCTCTGGAGCCACTTTACTTTCTAATTGCTGTAGCATTTTTGCAGCATTTTCTAAAACAATGCTAGGCATTCCTGCCATTTTTGCAACATGAATACCAAAACTATGAGCGCTTCCTCCTGGTATAAGTTTTCTTATAAAAAGTACATTGTCTTTTAATTCTTTTACCGATACATTATAGTTTTTAATACTCGTATAATATTTACTCATATCATTGAGCTCATGATAATGTGTAGCAAATAAAGTTTTTGCTTTACAATGATGTTCTACTATGTATTGAGCAATAGCCCAGGCTATAGAGATACCATCGTAGGTACTAGTACCCCTTCCAATTTCATCTAGAAGAATCAAGCTCCTTGGTGTAATATTATTTAAAATAGAAGCTGTTTCGTTCATTTCTACCATGAAGGTCGATTCTCCCATAGATATATTGTCAGAAGCACCTACGCGGGTGAAAATTTTATCCACTATACCCATCTCTACTTTAGAAGCAGGCACAAAACTTCCAATTTGAGCTAGTAACACAATTAATGCTGTCTGTCTCAAGATTGCACTCTTACCTGACATATTAGGTCCTGTAATCATGATTATTTGCTGATCTTCTTTATTTAAAAGAACATCATTAGCAATATAAGGAACATCAGGTGGTAGTTGCTTTTCAATTACAGGATGTCTTCCGTCTTTTATATCTAAACTATACCCTTGATTTAGTATTGGTTTTACATAGTTATTAGACAATGCTAGCTCAGCAAAACCACATAGGCAGTCGATTTGTGCTATTATCTTAGCATTATCTTGTATAGGTGTTATGTAGCCCATACACCATTGAACAAACTCGTTATAGAGTTTGGTTTCTAATTGTTGAATTTTTTCTTCTGCCCCTAGTATTTTGCTCTCGTATACTTTAAGTTCTTCTGTAATGTAGCGTTCTGCATTAACAAGGGTTTGTTTTCTGATCCAAGAAGTAGGAACTTTATCTTTATGCGCGTTTCTAACCTCTATGTAATAACCAAATACATTGTTGAAGGCTACTTTTAAAGAGGGAATACCTGTTTGTTCTATTTCTCTTTGTTCTAAGGCTTCTAGAAATGATTTTCCCGAACTAGAGATGTCTCTTAACTCATCTAGTTCAGTGTTAACTCCTTTGGCAATTGCATTTCCTTTAGTAATAGATACTGGAGCATCTTCACTTATAGTTTGCTGAATTCTTTGAATAAGTAAATCGACATCTTTTATATGTCTAAAGATTTGTTCTAAATCTTTATTATTCGAAGCTAAAGCTTGTTTTTTTAAAGGGATAATAGCCAGTAAAGACTCCATTAGAACAATGAGTTCTCTTGGAGATACTTTAGCTGTTGCTATTTTTGATGAAAGGCGCTCTAAATCCGATATTTGCTTTATTTGTTTTTGGAAGACATTTAACAAGTCTTTGTCTTGACTAAGCTGTTGAACAATTTGATGTCTTTGTTCAATAGCTTTTTGGTCTTTTAAAGGTAAAGCAAGCCATCTTTTAAGTAATCGGCCTCCCATTGGGGATATAGTTTTGTCAATAACATCTAAAAGTGTTATCGCATTATAATTATTGCTATGATATAATTCTAGGTTGCGAATAGTAAAACGATCCATCCAAACATAGTCATCTTGAGCAATTGGTTGTATGGTAGAAATATGTTGGATCTGTGTATGTTGGGTTTCACCCAGATAGTATAGAATAGCTCCACTGGCAATAATTCCTAAATCTAAATCTGATATACCGAAACCTTGTAAAGAATTAGTCTTAAAATGTGTGGTTAAGGATTCAAATGCATAGTCTTTTTTAAAGATCCAATCTTCTAAGAAAAATAAATTATACTGATCACCAAATTGCTCTAAGAATTCTAATTTATTGTTTTTTTGAATAAGTATTTCACTAGGACTAAAGTTTTGAAGCAATTTGTCTATATAATCTTGATCTCCTTGACTGGTTAAAAATTCACCAGTAGAAATATCTAAGAAAGATATTCCAATATATTTTTTATTAAAGTGTAAGGCGCATAAGAAATTATTACTTTTAGATTGTAATACTTCTTCATTAAAGGCAACACCTGGAGTTACTAACTCGGTAACTCCTCTTTTTACTAGAGTAGTAGTTGTTTTTGGATCTTCTAATTGGTCGCAAATAGCCACGCGTAATCCAGCTTTTACTAATCTAGGTAAGTACACGTTAATGGAATGATGAGGGAAACCAGCTAGTTCAATTTCACTGGCAGTACCAGGACTTCTTTTAGTTAGAGTAATACCAAGAATTTTAGCGGTTCTAATGGCATCTTGGCCAAATGTTTCATAAAAATCTCCTACACGAAATAATAAACAAGCATCGGGATACTTGTTTTTTATATCATTGTATTGTTTCATTAAAGGGGTCTGCTTTTTATCGGAAGACTTCACAGCCATATTCAAGTATTTAAATTCGATACTACAAATATAATCGAAGTATTTGGATAGGCAGACTTTATCATCAGATAAGTAGTGTTGCTATAGCTAGGTTAGTGTTTTATTTAAAGGTATATTATATTTTCTTTTAAAACTACGAATAATAACACTAGTAACTACGGTAATGGCTAAACCGATAAGACAACCTACTGCTACTGCAAGTGCTCTAAGTAATGGAGCGGCCTCTGATATTTTATGAGTTTCAATAGTTAAAGGTGTATGTGGCTCGATTAAGATTATAATAAGAGCAACTAAGGCTACCCTAGCCATGTTTAATATTTTAAAAATATAGCAAGTTAGAATTGTTAGGGAAAAACCAAGTAAGCATATCCAGAATCTTGGATCTGGATCTATTTGTAAGCAAATTAGTCCTACAGTAGAACCCACTAAATTTGATTTAAATCGTTCGACAGTAAGTTTTTTAGAGTTTTGCCCCTCAGGGGATATTACCAAAATGATAGATATTATTGTCCACATGATTTCATGCCCGGGAAACTTTAGTAATAAAGTATATCCTATACTAAGGGCTATAGTACATCGTATAAAATAGATAATAACAGGAGTTGTTATGATGTATTTAATTAATCTATCTAACATATTGTTGTATTGTATTTAGGTTGCAAATTTAGAACCTTATTGCCATTTGTCATTAGCAAATTCAGAGTATTTGAATTAAATATAAGCTAAAATATTTGTTAAATATATAAACCTACTTTCTTTAAGTAGTTAATTATAAAAGGCAGGTTCGAATCGCTAAGTTTTTTAGCTATCACAAAAGATTTAAATTAAGAAAATTTTGGTAATAATTAGCTCTGGTTTACAAGTACAATATTACTTACTTTTGTCTAAAATTTGTTTTTATGCGAAAACTTGCAAATAGTGAACTAGATAGAAAAAATGTTCAAGAGTTTATAGATAGTGAGAAAACTCCTTTAATCATTGTATTAGATGATGTGAGAAGTTTACATAATATTGGTTCGGTCTTTAGAACATCGGATGCTTTTTTAATTGAAAAGATCTATTTATGTGGTATAACAGCTACTCCTCCTAATAAGGAAATAAATAAAACGGCTTTAGGGGCGACTTCTACTGTGCAGTGGGAATACGCACCAGATGTAGTTGCTTTAGTAGAACAACTTAGACAAGATAAAATAAATGTTCAAAGTATTGAACAAGTCCAAAATAGTGTCAGCTTGGAAGATTTTGTTCCTAACAAAGAGCAGCGATATGCCCTTGTATTTGGAAATGAGGTTAAGGGAGTAAATCAAAAAGTAGTAGATATAAGTGACGGAGTCATTGAAATACCACAATTAGGTACCAAGCATTCTTTAAATATTGCTGTTAGTGCTGGAATTGTAATCTGGGATTTATTTAGTAAAATGAGATAATAAAAAAACCTTCTAATTACAGAAGGGTTTTTTTATTTAGGGAAATTTTTTCTTGAATCTTATCTAAGATATATATATAGTGATTTTGATTAGCTACGAAATCTAAATCTGAGATATCGATAGCTAATATTTTAGTGGCAGGTATAGTTTTAATGTAATTAAGATATCCTTTGGTTACACTGTCTAGGTAATTAGCTGTGATCTCACTTTCATAGGAGCGGCCTCTTTTTTGTATGTTTTCAAGCAAGCGATCTGTGTTTTGATATAAAAACAGATATATATCTGGTTGTGGCGTTTCCTTGTACATAATATCAAATATTTGTTTATAAAGCCTAAACTCATCTTGCTCTAGGGTAATTTGGGCAAAGATTAATGATTTATGAACATAGTAATCTGCTACAACAAATTCTTTGAATAAATCTAATTGTGCTAAATCATCGGATAATTGACTATAGCGGTCGGCTAAAAAGGACATTTCTAATGAAAAAGCGTAGCGATCAGCATCTTGGTAGAATTTTGGCAAAAAGGGATTATCTGCAAATCCTTCTAAGATCAATTTAGCATTGAAATCTTGACTTATTTTAGATGAAAGTGTTGTTTTTCCAGCACCAATATTTCCTTCAATGGCTAAAAAATTGATACTCGAAAAGTCATATTTATTTAAAGGTGCTACTAATTGAGCTACCAATTCCTTTTGGGAATTATCTTGGCATTGGTTTAAGAGTTGAGTCACATCTTTATTTAAAACAGGATGTTTCCATGTTAGGTTAAGATCTAACATAGGTTCTAAAACAAACTTTCTGTCTTGCATAAATGGATGTGGAATAACTAAATTAGGTAAATTATAACAACTTTCATTGAAGCTTATAATATCAATATCAATTACCCTTGCTATGTATTGTTTGGTATCTTGTCTTACTCTACCTATTGTATTTTCTATGTCTAAAACTCTAGATATAGTTTCTTGAGCTGAAATTTTATTGTGAATTAGTATGGCACAATTATAAAAGGGATCGCTTTGAAAACCCCAAGCAGGATATTGGTAAACCGAAGATATTTTAATGACCGTACCTACTTGATTGTGAATTAAATCAATAGCTTTTTGTAGATTAGATAGGCGATCACCTATATTGGTACCAATAGATAAAACGATGCTGTTTTGTGTATACATGGGGGCAAAGTAACTAAAACAAATTCAATTTTATGCTATTTTTCGAAGAGATATTATTCACAAAGTTTTGTAAAATGTGTAACAAATAGTAGCTTTAACCCACTAATAAAGGAAAAGAGTATTATATGAGATTTTTATCAAATGTTTTAGCCACTATATTGGGTCTTATTATATTTTTAGGACTTTTATTTGTCCTTCTAATTGGAGTAGGGGCAGCCATGGGAAGTAGTGATACAGTCAGTGTAAAAGACAATTCGGTTATCGTTTTAGATTTGTCTAAGGTAAAGTATGATTATGCTGGAAAGTTTAATTATAAAGAGTTTAGTTTTAAAGACCAACCTTTAACAGGGTTAAGTAATGTAATACAGGCTTTAAACAATGCCCAAGATGATGATCGTATTTCAGGGGTCAGCTTAGTAAATCAAACTAGTTCACTAGGTGTTGTCCAATTAAGAGAGCTCAGACAAGCCTTGCAAGACTTTAAAGCCTCAGGTAAATTCGTAATGGCCTATGCGGATGTTTATTCGCAAAAAGATTTCTATTTGAATTCTGTAGCTGATTCTGTATTCTTGAACCCTATTGGAATGATTGATTTTAAGGGTTTGTCAGTAGAGATTTTATATTTAAAAGACTTGCAAGATAAAACTGGTATTAAAATGGAAGTACTTCGCCATGGGAAGTATAAAAGTGCCGTTGAGCCTTACTTAGAAAATACTATGAGTGCAGAGAATCGTTTGCAAACCACTGAGTTTTTAGAGTCTATTTGGTCTACAATGTCTAAGGATATTGCCGCAAGTAGAGGAATCTCAGTAGAGCAGGTAAATGATATAGCTACTAATTTGTACGGACGTACTGCAGATTTAGCATTAGAGCATGATTTGATTGACAAGATAGCTTATCAAGATGAATTTGAGGCTAGTTTAAAGCAGCTCTTATCTGTCGAGGCGGATAAGAATTACAATAAAATTAGTGTTTTAGATTATGTAAAAGCGCCCAAAAAAGTTAAAGAGAAATTAGCCGCTGATCAAATAGCTGTAATCTTTGCACAGGGCCAGATTTTAAGTGGAGAAGGAAATGTTAGTTATATAGGGGAACTCTCTATTAATAGAGCTTTAAAAAAGGCTAGAGAAAATAACAAAGTAAAGGCAGTGGTCTTGAGAGTCAATAGTCCAGGAGGTAGTGCATTAACTTCTGAATTAATCTGGAGAGAAGTAGAATTAACTAGACAAGAAAAACCTGTGATTGTTTCTATGGGGGATTTAGCCGCTTCAGGAGGATATTATATTGCTAGTTCAGCCGATTATATTTTTGCAGATCCTGCTACTATTACAGGTAGTATTGGTGTTTTTGGAATGCTTCCTAATGTGAGTTCTCTAAGCGAGAAATACGGTGTTAACCCACAAATTGTTCAAACGCATAAAAATGCAGCTGACTACAGTGTTTTTGCTCCTTTATCTGAGGATTATAGAGAGTTTATGACCCAAAGTATTGAGCAGACTTATTCTACTTTTGTTCAACGTGTTGCCAATGGTAGAAATATGAGTATTGAACAAGTTGATCAAATAGCACAAGGAAGAGTGTGGACAGGGGAAGAGGCTTTGAAAAATGGATTAATTGATGCTTATGGATCATTAGATACTGCAATTTCGTATGCTGCTGAAAAAACAGAAATAGAAAACTACCGTGTGGTTGCTTACCCTGAGTATGAATTAAACTTTGAGGATTTAGTAAATAATTTTTTCGGAGCATCTATTTTTAAGTCTCAAGAAAAATTGATTATCCAGAAGATAGGACAAGAGAATTACAATTTGTTAGAAAGATTAAATTACTTTTCATCCTTGAAAGGTAGTCAGACTATTTTACCTTATGAATTGAACATCCAATAATATAGTTGGAATAATAAAAAGCATTAAGCCTCAAATTTTATTTGGGGCTTAATGCTTTTTGTAAGTTTAGATAATTTCGATGCTAACTAATGCGCCTTCATTACTTCTTACATTAAAAACGGTACCATCTTCAAATATAAGATACTGTCCTTTTACTCCTTTTAACACACCTTGAAATTCTGGAGTTTTCTCAAGGTTTAGACTTTTAATTTTTGTAGGGTATTGTAATACAGGATAGCTTAACTGGGTTAACTCTGCTTTAGTTGTCTCAAAATAAGGCTGTACTTCTAATGGAACACGTTGCTTTAAGGTTTGCCTAATCTGAACAATGTCCATTTGTGCTATTTGATTAGTTAACATCTTTCTCCAATTTGTTTTATCGCTAAAGTCTTGCTTTAATGCCACCTCAGTAATTCCTGCTAGATAACGATTTGGGACCTCTACAATTTCAATAGCTTGAGAAGCTCCTTGGTCTATCCATCTTGTTGGGATTTGACTTTTTCGGGTAACTCCCACTTTCACATCACTAGATAAAGCTAAATAAACGCTGTGTGGTTGTAATTGACATTGTTGTTCATAGGCTAAATCTCTATCTTCTATGCCTAAATGTGCAGTACTTAACTCTGGGCGTATGATCCACTGGCCAACTTTTGCAGAGCTATAAAAACAATCATAGCAGAAGCCTTGGCGATGTATTTTTTTATGTTGGTTACAGTTTAAACACTGATAGTCCAATAAGTTAATTCTTATTTGTCTGTTTAAAATCTGGTTGATATGTATAAAGTTACTCTCCAATACTAAAAAGTATTCAATAGGATTGTTAAACTCAGTTTGCATTTTGTTTAAAACTCCTTCGTAAAGCATAAATAAATTGTTATTTTTGGATGGGTGTAAAAATACGAAAACATTTTGGCATGCACCATTTTACTTTATTGGACACTAGAGTAGAATATTTTTAAAAGAAAGGTTTATGGCATTTACAATTATAAATTCAATCGCTTCTTGGATTCTTAAAAAAAGAATACATCAAATAGATATGTTTCGTACTAATCCAAATCAGGTGCAACACGAATTGTTCTTACAATTAATAAAATCAAACCAAAATACTATATTAGGAAAACAGTATGATTATGCAAGTATAAAGAGTTATGAAACATTTGCCTCTAGAGTACCTATTTTCAAATATGAAGAATTTGAGCCTTATATAGAAAGAAGTAGAAAAGGAGAGAGTAATATTTTTTGGCCAGAGCCAATCCGTTTTTTTGCAAAAAGTAGTGGAACTACTAATGCTAAGAGTAAGTTTATTCCAGTTAGCCAGCAAGCATTAGAGGATTGTCATTATAAGGCTGCTAAGGACTTACTTTGTTTGTATCTTAATAATAACCCGGAGTCCCAATTATTTACAGGTAAGGGCCTTCGTTTGGGAGGAAGCAAGGAGCTTTATAAGGAGCACAATACAATATTTGGTGATTTATCTGCTATTTTGATCGACAATATGCCTTTTTGGGCGGAGATAAGTAGCACTCCCTCTAATAGAACTTCGCTTATGAGCGAATGGGAAACTAAGATGGAGGCTATTATAAAAGAAGTACGCAACCAAAATGTTACTAGTATTGCGGGAGTTCCTTCTTGGATGTTGGTTTTATTTAATAGGATTATTAAGGAAACAGGAAAAGATAATTTATTAGAACTTTGGCCTAATGCTGAGGTTTACTTCCACGGCGGGGTTAGTTTTGATCCTTATAGAAAGCAATACCAAAACCTATTTCCTTCGGATCGTATGAAGTATTATGAAATCTATAATGCTTCGGAGGGTTTCTTTGCTATTCAGGATCAAAATGATTGCAATGAACTACTCTTAATGTTAGACTATGGAATTTACTACGAATTTATAGCTATGGATACCTATGGAACATCTAATCAAAAAATAGTTCCTTTATCGATGGTGGAATTAAATAAGAATTATGCAATGGTAATTACTACCAACGCTGGTTTGGTTCGATATGAAATAGGGGATACCATTAGATTTACTAATTTATTGCCTTATCGCATTAAAATTACTGGTAGAACAAAGCATTTTATTAATGTATTTGGGGAAGAGCTAATGATTGAGAATACCGATCGAGCTATAGCTAAGACATGCCAAGAATTTAACGTAAGTGTATTAGAATATACCGTTGGTCCAATTTTTATGGCCTCTAGAGAAAATGGAGCACATCAGTGGCTTATAGAGTTTGAAAGAAAACCGGAAGATTTAGCTCTTTTTGCTAAGGTTTTGGATGAAAACTTACAACAGCTCAATTCAGACTATGAAGCTAAAAGGGCAAATAATATGACTTTGAATCCCTTGGTATTAACAGCCGCTCGAACCAATCTATTTTATGACTGGTTAAAGAAGCAAGATAAGCTTGGTGGGCAGCATAAAATTCCAAGACTTTCTAATGAGAGAAAGATATTGGAAGAATTATTAAAAATGCAAGAACTTTATATGGTATAAAAAGAAAAACCTCGCTTTAAGCGAGGTTTTATTTTTTTTAGCGAAAAGCTAATTTTATTGAAATAAAATTAGTTAGCAGCTTCTTCAGTTGCAGGAGCTTCTTCAGTAACAACTTCTTCAGTTGTTTCTTCAGTTACTGGAGCTTCTTCAGTAATAGTTTCTTCAGCTACTGGAGTAACTTCTTCAACAACTTCAACACCTTCTTCTGTTGCAGGAGCTTCTTTAGCAGTTTCGTTACAAGAAACAAAAGATACTCCCATCATAGCTACTAAAGCAATGCTTAATGCGATTTTTTTCATCTTGATTAATTATAAAAGTTAATTATTAATTCATCACAAAGATATGATTTTTTTAAATCGCTAGTATTATTTTGCTAAATATTTTAGATATTTTTGTTTATTTATATCTTTCTGTAAATCAATTAGTTGGTTAGTTGCCTTTAGGGTAAACCAGCTCCATTTCCTCTAGTAGATGTCCTGCACCTGCAAATTTGTCAATGATAAACAAAATATATCGTGCATCTACCATGATATTACGACAAATAGTAGGATCATAATATATATCACTCATTGTACCTTCCCAAACTCTATCGAAGTTTAAACCTACTAAGTTTCCATAGGCATCTAATGCTGGTGATCCTGAGTTCCCTCCGGTAGTGTGGTTGGTAGAAATGAAGTTAACTGGTAACTTCCCATCTTTTTGAGCATATGGTCCGTAGTCTTTACTTTGGTATAATTCGATTAGTTTTTGCGGTACATCAAACTCATAGTCTCCTGGAATGTACTTTTCCATAATTCCATCTAAATGAGTAATTGGTTCGTAGTATACGGCGTCTAAAGGAGAATACCCATCTACAATACCATAAGTTACTCTTAAAGTACCATTTGCATCAGGGAAAATTCTTGCCTCTGGATAAAGTTCTAATTGAGCTTTCATATATTCGCGTTGTAAAGCATTGATTTGTTGCTCTAACTCTTGGTAAACCGGAAGGATGTTTTGCTCGTAGTTCTGAAAAATTTCTTTAGCAAAACTATAAGCCTTGTCTTGGTTTAATTTAGCTAATACTTGGTTGGCATCTCCTTGTAAGATCTCTTGTAATTTATCATAAGATACTAAAGCAGAAGTAGTGAAAATTTGATCTGCTAGTGCTTGGGCATCTATATTTTTGATATTCTCTGGTAAGAATTCTTTTGGCGCATCTTGTGCGTATTTTTGCATTAATGCTTCAAAGACTTCTTGATCTACTTTAGTAGAATAGTTTTTATAGAAGTTTTCTGCTCTTTCTATAATCTGTTGTTTTTTACTTTGAAAAGCTTTTGGATTATCTTTATCTTTTTCTAAAGCATATATTCTATTAGCCATGCTTAGGATTTCAGCATTTCGTAGAGCTATTTCGCTATAATATTCTTTACTTAAGCTATAAGGAGTAATCTTGGCGTATAACTGCTCAAAAGTAGGGATGATTTGTGCGTATTGTTTTGTGTTTTCGTTAGCAAGTGCACGGTTATTGAATTCTGCTTCATAAGCTTGTTTAGCACCTAAAGCATTTGATTTTAATAAACCTTGTCTTTCTCCAATCCACTTTTTCCAATAGTTTGCTGTACTAGCAAATTTAGAAGCATATTGAATTTTAATTCCTTGGTCTTCACGCATGAATTGATCAGTGATTTTTAAAGAAATATCTCTAATACCAATTCTTGCTGGATTTAAGCTTTCAGTAATTTGCTCTACTGCAAATGATGGTAAGTATTCTTGTGTTCTACCTGGGTAGCCAAATACCATAGTAAAATCATCTTGTGAGACACCATCTAAAGAAATTGGTAAAAAGTGCTTTGGTGTGTAAGGTACGTTGTCTTTAGAGTATTCTGCAGGTTTATTGTCCTTATCAGCATAAATTCTAAATAAAGCAAAGTCTCCAGTATGTCTTGGCCAAACCCAGTTGTCTGTATCTGAACCGAATTTTCCAATCGAAGAAGGAGGTGTTCCAACTAGACGTACATCTTTGAAAGTTTCTGTAACAAATAAAATGTACTGATTTCCGTCATAAAAGGCTTTTATTCTATTTTCTTGCCATCTTTGCTTTGGAAAAGTCTTTATTGTTTTCTCTATGTTTTTTGCAATCTTTTCTTGCTTAACTTTTTCGCTATCCTTTTCAGTAATACCCTTTGTTACCTCTTTAGTAACATCTTGTATTTTTACCATAAAAGTTACCGATAGATTTTCATTAGGCAATTCTTCACTTTTGTTTTTAGCCCAGAAACCATCTTGTAAGTAATCATTTTCCACGGTAGAATGTGCTTGAATTTGTCCATATCCACAGTGGTGATTTGTTAATAAAAGTCCATTGGGAGAGATTACCTCTGAGGTACATCCACCGTTAAAGTGGGGTACGGCATCTTTTAAACTAGAATTGTTTACATCATAAATATCCGAAATGGACATTTTCATACCTAGGGTTTTCATTTCCTCTTGATTCATACCTTCTAAAAGGGACGGAATCCACATACCTCCTTGCTGTCCAAATATTGGCATTGCAACAAAAAGTAGGGCTACTTTAAATAAGTTTTTAATCTTTTGATTCATATTAGTGTTAGTTAGAATTCTAAAATCCTTGGCAATATAGTGCTTTTGGCTCTATACTTAAAAAAATACTAATGTTTTAGTGAGTCTTGTTAATGCTACACTAATTAGGTAGGTTTTTCCATATATGTGGATTCGTGCATATTGAGCCAAGGAGTTGTGAAATATTTAAATGTTAATTTTTAAATTAGATTTATATAAAATGTTGTTGTTCATCTTATTTGAAAGTTGTAATTTGTAGAAAACCAAAGAGTATAAACTTATTTTTATTATGAAACATTATAAATTACAAAATGGTGTTCTTATTCCTTCCATAGGATTTGGAACATGGCAAATTGCCGATGGAGAACAAACGATCCAGGCAGTTAGTAAGGCTTTAGAAGTTGGATATCGTCATATTGATACAGCAGCTGTATATGGCAATGAAAAAGGCGTGGGAAAAGCTATCAATGAGTCAAAAGTTAAGCGTAATGATATTTTTGTGACCACTAAACTTTGGAATACCGATAGGGGATATCAGCCAGCTATTGAAGCTTTTGAAAAGTCTTTAGAGCGATTAGGCTTGGATTATATAGATATGTATTTACTACATTGGCCTTGTTCACATTCCCAATCTATAGACTGGAAAGCTAAAAATTTACAGAGTTGGCAAGCCTTAGAGCATTTATATACTAAAGGGCTTGTAAGAGCTATTGGTGTGTGTAACTTTTTACCTACACATTTAGATGCTTTATTACCTGAGGCAACCATTACACCTATGGTAAATCAAGTGGAGTATCACCCTGGATTCACCCAGAAAGAAGTTGTGGATTATTGCGCAGCTAAAGATATTCTTATAGAGGCATGGTCACCTTTGGGACGTGGAAATATTATGAAAAATAGCCTTTTAGAGGATATGGCTAGTAAATACCATATAACTGTGGCTCAGTTAACTTTAGCTTGGATTTTGTATAACGGGCATCTTCCATTACCTAAATCGGTTACTCCAGCTTATATAAAATCTAATTTTGAGGTATTTGATATAAAATTAGACCCTTCAGATATTGCTATATTAGATAATTTGGAGTATTTTGGATCCTCGGAATTACATCCAGATAAAATAGACTTTTAGGGCATTAGAAATGTTTTAGATATAGCTTAATTATTAATTCAAAGTAAAGAGGTAAATAACCAAGGGTTATTTGCCTTTTTTATTTTGGGAATATGAAGTCCATGATTTTTCTTGTAGCATCTTGATTTACTGCTATGTATTTGTAACAAATCTGACCTGTTTGTTTTGCAACGCTGTCTTGATATAAGAGTGTATCTAAGGTTTTGTCTAATTGCTTTTGCCCGCTGACTACTTCTACACCTTGTAAAGCGATAAGGTCCTTAGCCTCTTGGAATTTACTGTATTTTGGCCCTATAATAATAGGAACTCCAAATGTAGCTGCCTCCAATATATTGTGAATTCCATGTGTGAATCCACCACCTATATAGGCAATTGTTGCATAACTGTAAGCTTTTGTAAGTAAGCTATAAGCATCGATGATATAAACCTGAGATTGGGCTAAATCTTTATGGGTAGATTCAGAATGAAGCACTACTTTTTTGTTAATTGAGTCTTTTAATTGCTCAATTTGATGCGATTTAATATTATGAGGAGCAAAAATATATTTAATAGTCTTATCCTGGTTTTGATTTATATAATTTATAAGAAGTGCTTCATCCTGTGGCCATGAACTTCCAATTACTATTGTTTTAGAAGTTTTATTCTTGGTGAAAGTATCTAAGAAATCTAAGGAATTATCTCTTTTTAGAATCTGACTTACTCTGTCAAAGCGGGTATCACCAACCACTAATGCATTGGAGTAATGTAATTGTTTAAGAAGTTCTAGACTAGTTTTGTTTTGTACAAAAAAGTAAGTAAATGCTTTTAGGGCTTCTCTATAAAAACCAGCATACCATTTGAAAAAGACCTGATCCTTTCTAAAGATTCCAGAAATAAGATAAGTAGGTATTTCTTTTTTTCGCAAAGCATTCAGGTAATTGGGCCAAAATTCATATTTTATAAAGAATGCTTTTTGAATATTTACCGAATCCAGTAATTTTTTTGCGTTTGTTTTAGTATCCATTGGTAGATAAATGGTACAATGGGCTATAGTGTTATCTTTTTTCACTTGATAACCAGATGGAGAAAAAAATGTAAGTAATATTTTATGGTTCGGAAAATCTTTTTTTAACTCTTCCATTAATGGTAGTCCCTGCTCATATTCCCCTAGAGATGCCACATGTATCCAAAAAACTAAGTCATCTGGTTGTATTTTTTCTTTTATAATAGCAAAACTCTTGTGACGACCTTTTACAAATAGAGATAGTTTTTTATTAAATAAAGCTACTATGTGCAGAATAAAATAAATGATGTAGATAAAGATATTATATAGGAATAACATAAGGAAAACTTTTCAAAAAGCTAAATTACGGTTCTTTTATTAATTAGTGAGGTTTTGCATAGTAGAATTTGTTATTTTTGTAGGATCAAATTGATAAAATAAACAAGGTTAATTTACATGGTTTTTTAACCTAAAGCAGAATATATTTTAAAGGATAGAAGAATGAAAAAAATTCAAATGGTTGACTTACAGAGTCAATATCAGACAATTAAAAGTCAAGTTAACGAATCGATCCAAAAAATTTTAGAATCCTCGACTTATATAAATGGTCCAGAGGTGCATAGTTTTCAAGAAAATTTACAGAACTATAACAATGTAAAACACGTTATTCCTTGTGCCAATGGTACAGATGCTTTACAAGTAGCTATGATGGCATTAGGTTTAAAGCCAGGAGATGAGGTTATTACAGCAGATTTTACTTTTGCTGCTACGGTGGAGGTAATAGGTCTTTTACAATTAACTCCTGTATTAGTAGATGTTTATCCAAATACTTATAATATTGATTTAGAAGCTTTGGAGAATGCTATTACTCCTAAGACAAAAGCTATTGTGCCAGTTCACTTATTTGGACAAGCTGCCAATATGGAAGGAATTATGGCTATTGCAGAGAAACACAATTTATATGTAATCGAAGATAACGCCCAGGGAATTGGTGCTAACTACTATTTTAGTGATGGTAGCAAGAAAAAGACTGGAACTATTGGTCATGTAAGTGCAACGAGTTTCTTTCCAAGTAAAAACTTAGGTTGTTACGGGGATGGTGGAGCTATATTTACTAATGATGATCAGTTGGCTCATATTATCAGAGGTATCGTTAACCACGGAATGTATGAAAGATACCATCATGACGTTATTGGTGTTAATTCTCGTTTGGATAGTATTCAAGCAGCTGTATTAAACGCAAAGCTTCCTTATTTAGATCAGTATAATTCAAGAAGACGCGCCAGTGCAATGCTTTACAACGAACTTTTAAGTTCTGTAGAAGGATTAATTGTTCCAACGATTGAAAAGCAAGAAGATTCCCATGTGTTTCATCAGTATGTACTTCGAGTAAAAGATAACAAGCGTAATGGTTTACTTGCACACCTACAAAGTAAAGATATTCCATGTGCTATTTACTACCCTATTGCTTTACATGAGCAAAAAGCATATTTAGACCCTCGATACAAACAAAGTGATTTCCCAATAACTAATGATTTAGTACAAGAAGTATTAGCTCTTCCAATGCACTCAGAATTAGAAGAAGATCAAATTGCATTTATCTGTCAAGAAATTAAAAACTTTTTACAATAGTGAAATAGTTAGAACATAAAAAAAGGACTAGTAATATTTTACTAGTCCTTTTTTTATGGATTTTTTCAAACTTATAGGTTTTTCTTTTTAGTACACATGTTTATAGTAA
>CANROJ010000048.1 GCA_947632215.1 uncultured Flavobacterium sp.
TCAATATTTTGGGATAAAGCCTTCAATAAACGCTTGGCGTGTGAAGGAGTCAAAATAATACGTGATTTTACTTTAGCTTTACTAGAACCAGGCATTAAACTTACAAAATCCACTACAAATTCTGTATTCGAATGATTAATTATGGCTAGATTCGAAAAAGTACCATCTGCTACTGAATCTTCAATCTCAATACTAAAATTATTTTCTTGGTCTGACATAGTACACGCTTTAAAATTTCACTAAATAATTCCGTCCTCTTCTAGAGTACTAACCACGATATCTTCGTAGCTTCTCATACCAGTACCAGCAGGGATTCTATGTCCAACGATAACGTTTTCTTTTAATCCTGACAAGTTATCAACTTTACCTGCTACAGCAGCTTCGTTTAATACTTTGGTAGTTTCCTGGAAGGAAGCCGCAGAAATAAATGATTTTGTCTGTAAAGAAGCACGAGTAATACCTTGTAGTATCGGCGTACCAGTAGCTGGCATAACATCTCTAGCAACAACAAGATTTTTATCTTCACGTCTTAATAAAGAATTCTCATCACGTAAATCACGCATTGAAATTATTTGTCCTTCTTTTAAGTTTTCAGATTCTCCTGCGTCCTCAACAATCTTCATAGCAAATAAACGATCGTTCTCGTAGATAAAATCACTAGCATGAACTAATTGATCTTCCAAGAATAAAGTATCACCAGGATCTTGGATTCTAACTTTACGCATCATCTGACGAATAACTACTTCAAAGTGCTTATCACTAATCTTAACACCTTGTAAACGATACACCTCTTGGATCTCATTTACTAAGTATTGTTGAACAGCAGAAGGACCTTGAATTCGTAAAATATCTTCTGGTGTTATAGCACCATCTGATAATGGTAAACCAGCTTTTACGAAATCATTTTCTTGTACTAAGATTTGGTTAGACAACTTAACTAAGTACTTTCTTACATCACCTGTCTTAGATTCTACAATAATTTCGCGATTACCTCTTTTAATCTTACCAAAAGAAACCACTCCATCAATCTCAGAAACAACAGCAGGATTAGAAGGATTACGAGCTTCTAATAATTCAGTAATTCTAGGTAAACCTCCAGTAATATCTCCAGCTTTAGAAGAATGACGTGGAATCTTAACTAAAACTTTACCAGCTTTAATTTTCTCACCATCATTAACCATTAAGTGAGATCCTACAGGTAAGTTATACGAACGAATAAGTTCTCCATCTTTACCATAAATTAATAAAGTAGGAATCAATTTTTTATTTCTACTCTCTGTAATTACTTTTTCTTGGAATCCAGTTTGCTCATCAATCTCTACCATGAAAGTTTGACCTTGCTCGATGTCTTCGTAAGCAATTTTACCAGTAAACTCAGAAACGATTACCCCATTATAAGGGTCCCATTTACAAATTACAGCATTTTCTTCTAAAACTTGACCGTCAGCAACATAAATAGTTGAACCGTACGGAATATTATTAGTAGTTAATAAAATACCTGTATTAACATCAAATAACTTAGCCTCAGTAGAACGAGAGATAACAATATCAATAACATTTCCTTCACTATCCTCACCTTTCACCGTTTTCAAATCCTCCATCTCTAGACGACCTTTAAACTTAGCATTGATACTTGAAGTTTCAGAAATGTTACCCGCAGTACCTCCAACGTGGAACGTTCTTAGAGTTAACTGTGTACCAGGTTCTCCAATAGATTGAGCAGCGATAACACCAACTGCTTCACCACGTTGAACCATACCAGCAGTAGCTAAATTACGTCCGTAACACTTAGCACAAATACCAGTGTTAGCTTCACACGTTAATGGTGAACGCACCTCAATACTTTCAATAGGAGCAGCATTAATAGCTTTACTATGTGCTTCAAGAATTTGTTCACCTGCTTGTACAATAATTGAAGAATCCAATGGGTTAACAATGTCATTCAAGGCTACACGTCCTAATACGCGTTCTCCTAGAGTTTCAATAACTTCCTCATTCTTTTTAAGAGCCTTAACATCAATACCACGTAAAGTACCACAATCTACGCTATTAACAATAACATCTTGTGCCACGTCATGTAGACGACGTGTTAAGTATCCAGCATCGGCAGTCTTAAGTGCAGTATCGGCTAATCCTTTACGCGCCCCGTGAGTAGAAATGAAATATTCTAAAATCGAAAGACCTTCTTTAAAGTTAGAAAGAATTGGATTCTCAATAATTTCACCACCACCTGCAGTTGATTTTTTAGGCTTAGCCATCAAACCACGCATACCTGTTAACTGACGAATCTGCTCTTTAGATCCCCTAGCTCCAGAATCCAACATCATATAAACTGAGTTGAATCCTTGTTTATCTTCACGTATGTTCTTCATAGCAAGCTCTGTTAACATAGCATTGGTAGAAGTCCACACATCAATAACCTGGTTATAACGTTCGTTATTTGTAATAAGACCCATGTTATAGTTCATAGAAATATGATCTACTTGAACATTAGCCTCATCAATTAATTCTTGTTTACGCCCAGGAATAATAATATCACCTAAACTAAAAGATAATCCACCGCGGAATGCATAACCATATCCCATGTCCTTGATATCATCAAGGAACTTAGCAGTTGTTGGAACATCTGTAATATTTAAGATACGACCAATAATATCTCTTAAAGATTTTTTAGTCAATACCTCATTTATGAAACCAGCTACTTCAGGAACAACTTCATTAAATACAATTCTTCCTGCAGTTGTTTCAATGATTTGGTACACTAACTCTCCGGCAGCATTATAATCTTTAGCACGTACTTTCACACCTGCATTAAGATCTAATTTACCTTCATTAAGAGCAATATGAACCTCTTCTACTGAATAGAAAGTTAATCCTTCACCTTTCACTATGTCCCCAGGAGTACTCTTACGTAACTTAGTCATATAATATAAACCAAGTACCATATCCTGAGAAGGAACAGTAATAGGAGCTCCATTTGCAGGGTTAAGAATATTGTGAGAAGCTAGCATCAACAATTGCGACTCTAGAATTGCCTCAGGTCCCAAAGGTAAGTGAACAGCCATCTGGTCACCATCGAAATCCGCATTAAATGCTGTACACACTAATGGGTGTAACTGAATAGCTTTACCTTCGATTAACTTAGGTTGGAAAGCTTGTATACCCAAACGGTGTAAAGTAGGAGCACGGTTTAATAAAACAGGGTGCCCTTTAATTACGTTTTCTAAGATATCCCAAACTACAGGTTCTTTCTTATCTATAATCTTTTTAGCAGACTTAACTGTTTTAACAATTCCTCTTTCGATTAATTTTCGAATAACGAACGGTTTGTATAGCTCAGCTGCCATATCTTTAGGAATACCACACTCGTATAATTTCAGCTCCGGTCCTACGACGATAACTGAACGAGCAGAATAATCCACACGTTTTCCTAATAAGTTCTGACGGAAACGTCCTTGCTTACCTTTTAATGAATCAGAAAGCGATTTTAAAGGACGATTAGATTCAGTCTTAACAGCAGAAGACTTTCTAGTGTTGTCAAATAGTGAATCTACAGCTTCTTGAAGCATACGTTTTTCATTACGTAAAATTACTTCAGGAGCTTTAATTTCCATCAAGCGCTTTAAACGGTTATTTCTAATGATAACACGACGGTATAAATCATTTAAATCCGAAGTAGCGAAACGTCCACCATCTAAAGGAACTAAAGGACGTAACTCTGGTGGTATAACTGGGATCACTTTTAAGATCATCCACTCAGGTTTGTTCTCGCGGTTCAAATTAGATTCACGGAAAGATTCTACTACCTGTAAACGTTTTAAGGCTTCTGTTTTTCTTTGTTTAGATGTTTCATTATTAGCAGCATGACGCAAAGTATACGACAATTGATCTAAATCAGTAGTTGCCAATAAATCCATAATACATTCAGCCCCCATTTTAGCGACAAACTTATTCGGATCTTTATCATCTAAATATTGGTTTTCCATCGGAAGAGTGTCACAGATATTTAGATACTCCTCTTCTGTTAAGAAATCTAGACGCTTTAATTCTTCACCATCTACGTTCTTTGCAATACCAGGTTGGATTACAACATAACGCTCATAGTAAATAATCATATCTAACTTCTTAGAAGGAAGTCCTAAAATATAACCAATCTTGTTAGGAAGAGAACGAAAATACCAAATATGAGCGATAGGCACAACTAAATTAATATGTCCTACTCTATCTCTACGTACTTTTTTCTCAGTTACTTCAACCCCACAACGATCACATACGATACCCTTGTAACGAATTCTTTTATACTTACCACAAGCACACTCATAATCTTTAACTGGACCGAAAATTCGTTCACAGAAAAGACCATCTCTTTCTGGTTTATGAGTACGATAGTTTATAGTTTCTGGCTTTAAAACCTCACCTCTAGATTCTGCTAAAATAGATTCTGGAGAAGCTAAACCAATTGAGATTTTATTAAACCTTTTAACGGTATTTTTCTCTTTATTTTTATTCATGGTAAACTTACTTGTTAAAGTGTTGATATAAAGAGTAAGTGACACTAAGCCACTTACTCTATAATCTTAGTTTATTCTTCTAATCTGATGTCTAATCCCAGTCCTTTTAATTCATGCATTAAAACATTGAATGATTCAGGTAAACCAGGTTCTGGCATAGTTTCTCCTTTAACGATTGCTTCGTAGGTTTTCGCTCTACCAATAACGTCATCTGATTTAACCGTCAAAATTTCACGTAAAGTACTAGATGCACCATAAGCTTCTAAAGCCCATACCTCCATCTCTCCAAAACGTTGTCCTCCAAACTGCGCTTTACCTCCTAAAGGTTGTTGCGTAATTAATGAGTATGGTCCGATTGAACGTGCGTGCATTTTATCATCTACCATGTGTCCTAATTTCAACATGTAAATAACACCCACAGTCGCTCTTTGATGGAATCGATCTCCTGTTCCTCCGTCATAAAGATAAGTATGTCCAAATCTAGGAATACCTGCTTCATCGGTTAGTTCATTAATTTGATCAAGATTAGCACCGTCAAAAATAGGAGTAGCGAACTTCTTACCTAAATTTAATCCAGCCCATCCAAGAACAGTTTCGTAAATCTGACCAATATTCATACGTGAAGGTACCCCCAATGGGTTTAGAACGATATCCACTGGAGTTCCGTTTTCTAAGAAAGGCATGTCTTCATCTCTTACGATTCTAGCAACAATACCTTTATTTCCGTGACGTCCAGCCATCTTATCTCCAACACGTAATTTTCTTTTCTTAGCAATATAAACTTTAGCTAACTTCAAAATTCCTGCTGGTAACTCATCTCCTACAGTAATCATAAATTTCTCTCTTCGAAGTACACCTTGAAGATCGTTCAATTTAATCTTATAATTGTGAATTAAATCAGTAATCATGCCATTAGCCTCATCATCAGTTGTCCATTGTCCTTTAGTTAAATGAGCAAAGTCTTCCACTGCATTAAGCATTTTTTGGGTAAACTTCTTACCTTTCGGCAATACTTCTTCTCCTAAATCATTTAGAACTCCTTGAGATGTTTTACCGTTTACAATGAAGAAAAGCTTGTCAACTAAACGCTCTTTTAACTCGTTGAATTTTACTTCAAATTGAGTTTCTAATAAAGCTAACTCATCTTTATCCTTAGAACGTTTACGTTTATCTTTCACTGCACGAGCAAACAACTTCTTATCTAAAACAACACCACGTAATGAAGGTGAAGCTTTTAAAGAAGCATCTTTTACGTCTCCAGCCTTATCACCGAAAATAGCGCGAAGTAATTTTTCCTCTGGTGTAGGATCAGATTCTCCTTTTGGAGTAATCTTACCAATTAAAATATCACCAGGTTTAACTTCTGCACCAATACGGATCATCCCGTTTTCATCTAAGTCTTTAGTAGCTTCTTCACTTACGTTAGGAATGTCGTTAGTTAACTCTTCATTACCTAATTTAGTGTCACGCACCTCTAAAGTATAGTCATCAATATGAATAGAAGTAAAGATATCTTCTCTTACAACTCTCTCAGAAATAACAATAGCATCCTCAAAGTTATAACCTTTCCATGGCATAAAGGCCACTTGCAAGTTACGACCAAGTGCTAGTTCTCCATTTTGAGTAGCATAACCATCACAAAGTACTTGTCCTTTTATAACTCTATCACCCTTTCTAACGATAGGTTTTAAGTTAATACTTGTACTTTGGTTAGTTTTTCTAAACTTAATTAAATTATATGTCTTCTCGTCTGGATCAAAGCTAATTAAACGCTCTTCATCCGTACGATCATACTTAATAATAATTTTCTGAGCATCAACGTACTCAACAGTACCATTACCTTCTGCGTTAATTAAAACACGAGAATCCGAAGCAACCTGTCTCTCTAAACCAGTACCAACAATTGGAGATTCTGGACGTAATAAAGGAACTGCTTGACGCATCATGTTAGATCCCATCAATGCACGGTTAGCATCATCATGCTCTAAGAAAGGAATCAAAGAAGCGGAAATAGAAGCAATCTGATTAGGAGCAACGTCTGTGTAATGAAGATCAATAGGATCCACTACTGGGAAATCCCCCTCTTCTTTAACAACAACACGCTCTTCTGTGATTTTTCCATTTTCATCTTGTGGAACGTTAGCTTGTGCAATTAACATTCCTTCCTCTTCCTCAGCACTTAAATACACTGGTTCACCCACAATATCAACAACCCCTTCATTTACTTTACGGTATGGTGTTTCAATGAATCCCATGTTGTTTACTTTAGCATAAACAGCTAAAGAAGAAATTAATCCGATATTGGGTCCCTCAGGTGTTTCAATAGGACATAAACGTCCATAGTGAGTATAGTGAACGTCACGAACCTCGAAACCTGCTCTTTCTCTAGATAAACCTCCAGGTCCTAATGCAGATAAACGACGCTTATGAGTAATCTCAGCTAATGGATTGGTTTGATCCATAAATTGAGATAACTGATTAGTCCCGAAGAAAGAGTTAATAACTGAAGACAAAGTCTTTGCGTTAATTAAATCAATCGGCGTAAACACCTCGTTATCACGTACATTCATACGTTCACGAATAGTTCTAGCCATACGAGCTAATCCAACCCCAAATTGAGCAGATAATTGTTCTCCCACTGTTCTAACACGACGGTTAGATAAGTGGTCAATATCATCAATCTCAGCTTTAGAATTAATTAATTCAATCAAGTACTTAACAATAGTGATTATATCTTCTTTTGTAAGAACTTGTTTGTCAATTGGCGTATCAAGATTAAGTTTCTTATTCATTCTATAACGACCAACTTCACCTAGATTGTAACGTTGATCTGAGAAGAATAATTTATCAATAATACCACGTGCAGTTTCCTCATCTGGCGGTTCTGCATTACGCAATTGACGGTAAATATGTTCTACTGCTTCCTTCTCGGAGTTAGTAGGGTCCTTTTGTAAGGTATTATGTATAATGGCATAATCTGCCTGATTATTGTCGTCTTTATGTAAAAGGATAGTTTTAACGTTAGCCTCTATGATTTCTTCGACATTATCTTTATCTAGGACTGTATCACGGTCTAAAATAATCTCATTTCTCTCAATTGAAACAACTTCTCCAGTATCCTCATCAACGAAGTCCTCATGCCAAGTGTTCAAAACACGTGCAGCAAGTCTTCGTCCTATATATTTTTTTAAACCTGTTTTTGATACTTTAACTTCCTCTGCAAGGTCGAAAATCTCTAGGATATCCTTGTCTCTTTCAAAACCAATTGCACGGAATAATGTTGTAACAGGTAATTTTTTCTTTCTATCAATATAAGCGTACATAACGCTATTAATATCAGTAGCAAATTCAATCCAAGACCCTTTAAAAGGAATAACTCTTGCTGAATATAACTTTGTACCATTTGCATGGAAAGACTGGCCAAAGAATACACCAGGTGAACGGTGTAGCTGAGATACCACAACTCTTTCAGCTCCATTGATTACAAAAGTACCACTTGGAGTCATGTACGGTATTGTTCCTAAATAAACATCTTGAACAATTGTTTCAAAATCTTCATGTTCAGGGTCAGTACAGTAAAGCTTCAAGCGAGCCTTTAGCGGAACGCTATAAGTTAGCCCTCTATCGATACATTCTTCAATAGAATAACGTGGAGGGTCAACAAAATAATCAAGGAACTCCAACACGAACTGATTTCTAGTATCAGTAATCGGGAAGTTCTCCATGAAGGTATTGTACAAACCTTCCTTGCCTCTTTCATCGGATTTTGTTTCTAATTGAAAGAAATCCTTAAAAGACTTTACCTGAATATCCAAAAAATCTGGATATGCTGGAATGTTCTTTGTAGAAGCAAAATTTAATCTTTCAGTCTGATTTGTAAGCATCAATGGACAAAAAATTTTGATTAGAATTTAAATAGTATTTACGTAGAAACAGAATTATACGCAAAATGGTTTAGGCCTTTGGGAGTACTCCCAAGACCTAAACCTAGTATATTTTAGATAGAATGCTTATTTAAGCTCTACAACAGCTCCAGCTTCTTCTAATGCTTTTTTAAGACCTTCAGCCTCATCTTTAGATACACCTTCTTTGATGTCAGCAGGTGCTGAATCAACGATATCTTTAGCTTCTTTTAACCCTACTCCAGTTAATTCTTTAACAGCTTTAACTACAGCTAATTTAGAAGCACCAGCTTCTTTTAATACTACAGTGAACTCAGTTTGCTCTTCAGCAGCACCACCGTCAGCTCCACCTGCAACTACTACAGCAGCAGCAGCTGGTTCGATTCCGTATTCGTCTTTTAATATAGTTGCTAACTCGTTAACTTCTTTAACTGTTAAGTTAACTAATTGTTCTGCGAATTGTTTCAAATCTGCCATTTTTCTATCTTTTAATGATTTGTAAAAAAAATATGTTTTATTAATGTGCGTTCATTCTGAACATTTAAAGTCGAGTAAAAGTATCTACTACTCTTCGTCTTTAAATTGGTTTTTAAGAGCTGAAATAACTCTTTGAGCTGGAGATTGAAGTAATCCAATGATTTCTCCAATAACCTCTTCTTTAGATTTAATGCTTACTAATTGTCCAAGTAAGTTTTCTCCTGTATATACTTCATCCATGATGAAAGCACCTTTAACAGCAGGTTTATCAGTTTTTTTACTGAACTCTTGGATAATTTTTGCTGGAGCGTTAGCCACGTCAGCAAACATGATAGCACTATTTCCTTTTAAAGTAGATGGTAATTCTGCGTAGTTTCTATCAGAATCTTCCATAGCTTTTACAAGCAATGTGTTCTTAACAACTTCTAAAGTAACACCTGCTTTATAACAAGCTTTTCTTAAGTTAGAAGTAACTTCCGCATTTAATCCCGAAATATCAGCGATGTAGATAACATTATTATCAGCTAACTTAGCTTTTAAGTCCTCTATCGCAACTGCTTTTTGTTCTCTAGTCATACTTATAAATTTTATTTACCAATTATACTGCTTTAGGATCTAAAGCAATAGCTGGGCTCATAGTACTAGATATATGAATAGACTTGATATAAGTACCCTTAGCTGCAGTTGGTTTTAATTTGATTAATGTTTGAATTAATTCAGAAGCGTTCTCAGCAATCTTTGCAGCATCAAAAGATACTTTTCCAACTCCCGCGTGAACAATCCCTGTTTTATCAACTTTAAAATCGATTTTACCAGCTTTTACTTCTTGAACAGCTTTCGCTACGTCCATAGTAACTGTACCAGTTTTAGGGTTAGGCATTAAACCTCTAGGACCTAAAATTCTTCCTAATGGACCTAATTTCCCCATAACAGCAGGCATAGTGATAATAACATCAACATCTGTCCAACCATCTTTAATCTTTTGTAAGTACTCATCTAATCCAACATAGTCAGCTCCAGCAGCTTTAGCTTCAGCTTCCTTATCTGGAGTTACTAATGCTAAAACTCTTACGTCTTTTCCTGTACCGTGAGGTAAAGTTACAACACCACGAACCATTTGGTTAGCTTTACGAGGATCTACTCCTAAACGCACAGCGATATCTACAGATTCATCAAATTTTGCAGTTGCAACTTCTTTAATTAATGCAGAAGCATCAGTTAAAGAATACAATCTGTTTTTCTCAATCTTAGCAGCTGCTTCTTTTTGCTTTTTTGTCAATTTTGCCATTTCTTCTGTCTTTTACAATTAAAAAGGAGATGTTCCTGTTACTGATATACCCATACTTCTTGCAGTACCAGCTATCATAGTCATACCTGCCTCAACAGTAAATGCATTTAAATCAGCCATTTTGTCTTCTGCAATTGCACGTACTTGTTCCCAAGTTACGCTAGCAACTTTCTTTCTGTTTGGCTCTCCAGATCCAGATTTCACTTTCGCAGCCTCTAATAATTGAACAGCAGCAGGTGGCGTTTTTACAACAAAATCAAAAGATTTGTCTTTATACACAGTAATTTGTACTGGTAAAATTTTACCGGGTTTATCTTGTGTTCTAGCATTGAATTGCTTACAGAACTCCATGATATTAACTCCAGCAGCCCCCAAAGCAGGTCCAACCGGTGGCGAAGGATTCGCAGCACCTCCCTTAACTTGTAGTTTAACTACTTTACTAATTTCTTTTGCCATTTCTTAAAAATTTAGCACATCTCAATTGGAAGCAAGATGTGTATGTATGTAACACTATAATTTTTCTACTTGAGTAAAATTCAATTCTAAAGGTGTTTTTCTTCCGAAAATTTTCACCATAACTTCAAGCTTACGTTTTTCTTCGTTGATATTCTCTACAACACCATCAAATCCATTGAACGGGCCATCGATAACTTTTACGCTCTCACCCACTTCATAAGGAATAACCCCAGTATCAACATTAACAGAAAGCTCATCTACACGACCAAGCATACGATTTACTTCAGCTTCTCTTAAAGGCACAGGTTCACCACCTCTAGTTTCCCCTAAGAACCCAATTACACCAGTAATTGACTTAATTGCGTGAGGAACTTCACCTGTAAGATTTGCTTCGATCATCACATATCCTGGAAAATAAACACGCTCTGTAGTTTTCTTTTTTCCGTTCTTATCGTGAGTAACGAATTTTTCTGTAGGTACTAAAACCTGCGATAAGTAGTCAGAAAGTCCCAGTCTAGAAATTTCAGTTTCGATATAATTCTTTACCTTATTTTCCTGCCCACTAACTGCACGAACTACGTACCATTTTTTCACGCTTGTATCAGCCATAACTTATTCTTCTTATGCTTTAGCCCATTTATAGAATACACCTAAAAACTCTCCGAACACAGAGTCAACACCCCAAGTTGCTAACGATAAAATTATTGCAAACACAGCTACAACAATCGTTTTACGTTGCACTTCAGACCATGGAGACCATGTCATGTTAGTTGTAAGTTCCGTAAACGACTCCGATATATAATTAAAAATCTTTGCCATATGATATTTTATTTGCACGGGTGGAAGGATTCGAACCCTCATCAATGGTTTTGGAGACCAGCATTCTACCCTTGAACTACACCCGTTTAATAAAGTCAGCGATAAATCGCTGACTTTAAATAAAGATTTATTTATACTAAATAATTAGTCTAAAATTTCAGTAACCTGACCAGCACCTACTGTTCTACCACCTTCACGGATAGCAAAACGTAATCCTACTGATAAAGCGATTGGGCTTAATAACTCAACAGTAATAGTTAAGTTATCTCCAGGCATAACCATTTCTACTCCTTCTGGTAATTGGATAGTTCCAGTTACGTCAGTTGTACGTACGTAGAACTGAGGACGGTAGTTGTTATGGAATGGAGTGTGACGTCCACCTTCTTCTTTTTTAAGGATGTAAACCTCAGCTTTGAATTTAGCGTGTGGCTTAACAGATCCTGGCTTAACGATAACCATACCACGACGGATATCAGTTTTGTCAATACCTCTTAATAATAAACCTACGTTATCTCCAGCTTCACCTCTATCTAATATTTTACGGAACATTTCAACTCCTGTAATAGTAGAAGTTAACTTATCAGCTCCCATACCGATGATTTCAACAGCGTCTCCTGTATTAGCAATTCCAGTTTCGATACGTCCTGTAGCAACAGTTCCACGTCCTGTAATTGTAAATACGTCTTCAACTGGCATTAAGAAAGGTTTTTCTGTATCACGAACTGGCTCTTCGATCCAGCTATCAACAGCTTCCATTAATTCCAATAATTTGTCAACCCATTGTTGCTCACCATTCAAAGCTCCTAAAGCTGATCCTTGAACTACTGGTCCATTATCTCCATCATATTGGTAGAAAGATAATAAATCTCTAATTTCCATTTCAACAAGCTCTAATAACTCAGCATCGTCTACTAAGTCAACTTTGTTCATGAAAACAACAATTCTAGGAATACCAACTTGGCGACCTAATAAGATGTGCTCTCTAGTTTGTGGCATTGGACCATCTGTTGCAGCAACAACAAGGATAGCACCATCCATCTGTGCAGCTCCAGTAACCATGTTCTTAACGTAATCCGCGTGACCTGGACAGTCAACGTGAGCATAGTGACGGTTAGCTGTAGCATATTCTACGTGAGAAGTGTTAATTGTGATTCCACGTTCTTTTTCTTCTGGAGCGTTATCAATTTGATCGAAAGATCTAGCTTCTGAATATCCAGCATCTGACAATACTTTAGAAATTGCTGCAGTAGTAGTTGTTTTTCCGTGATCCACGTGTCCAATAGTACCGATGTTTAAGTGCGGCTTTGAACGATCAAAAGTTTCCTTTGCCATGATTTAATAATTTAATCTTAGTTATATAATTAGTGTTCAAATATAATAAAAAAACCTGAGCCAATGACGGGATTTGAACCCGTGACCTCTTCCTTACCAAGGAAGCACTCTACCCCTGAGCTACACCGGCTTATGCCTCTTATATTTAGTAGTGGGGAGAGCAGGATTCGAACCTGCGAAGGTTTCCCAACGGATTTACAGTCCGTCCTCGTTGGCCGCTTGAGTATCTCCCCAATAATATTTTTTTCTTCTTTTGAGCCGATGGAGGGACTCGAACCCACGACCTGCTGATTACAAATCAGCTGCTCTAGCCAACTGAGCTACACCGGCATTTTCAACTCAATAGAAAAAGTCCGCTATTTCTAACGGACTGCAAATGTATATATTTTATTGATTAAAAAAAACAATTTTACTGTTTTTTTCATTTAATATGCTTTCATTTTATCTTTATACTTCATCAACAAACGCTCTAAAGCATCTGCACCTAGATCTGTACTTTCTTCAAAAGACTTACTAGTTTTTTTTACCACAAGCTCATCACCTGGCACTAGCATCTTAATTTCTGCTGTCTTATTCTCCTTTTCATTATTGTTCTCTAATTTTAAAAAAACCTCAATAGCGATTACTTTATCATAAAACTTAGCAACCTTCCCCAATCGTTCGTTTACAAAATCAACCAATTTACGGTCAACATTAAAATTCGTAGCCTGAATGTTTACTTTCATAAATAATAATTTAATGGTTAATCATTTTTTCTTATCACCTCTAGGATGCGCACTCTGATAGACGTTTTTTAATTCTTGCAAATTAACCCGTGTATAGATCTGCGTAGTAGAAAGACTCTCGTGACCCAGCAATTCCTTAACAGAATTAATATCCGCACCTGCTTCGATTAAATGAGAAGCAAAGGAATGCCTTAAGACATGTGGACTCTTTTTTTCCTTCGTTGTAACAACACTAAAATAACTATTTATTAAGCGATACACAAACATTTCATTAATTTTATTTCCGTTATCCTGCAACAACAACGGACCTTCCACTTTATTACAACCCAGCAAAGACTGTCTGTGCTCTATATAAGACTTTAAAGTTTTTTCTAAGCTCGGCAACATAGGTACATACCTTGATTTACCACCTTTACCTAAGACCTTAACTTGCTTGGTATCTAAATTAAGATCCTTCATCTCTAAAGCAATTAGTTCTGCTCTACGGATACCAAGAGTATACAACAAGTCTACTACTAGCAAATCTCTAAAAGCTGAAAAATCTTTATTTTGTTCTATTAGAGACCTAACTTTAGCTACTTCCTCTCTAGAAAATGGCAGGTGCAATTTCTTTTCAACTTTCAAAGAACGGTGCAATTGCAAAGGGTTAATAGTAATCAAACCTAAATGTTGCATCCATTTATAAAAACTTCGTAAAGAAGTAACTTTTCTATTAATAGAACGATTGTTATATCCTTTTTGCGACAAACGCACAATCCAAGCACGAACAATATCATAAGTCACATCCTCTAACACGAACTGCATCTGAGTACAAAAGGACTCAAAATCGCATAGATCACCCTGATAAGCTTTTTGTGTTAACAAAGAATACCCCTTTTCTTTAGATATATATTCGATAAATTTTTCAATATTTTTACTCATAAAAAAAACCGTTGCTACAAAGTTAATACTTTATTACAACGGTTAATTTATTTTTCAAAAGAATGCCTAGATTTCTACTGCATCTCTTAAATGCTGAATATACGCAGCTTTTTGCATTTTATCTCTTTTAATAACAGATGGTTTCGAGAAATATTGACGTGATCTTAACTGACGTAAAGTACCAGTTCTGTCAAATTTTCTTTTATAGCGCTTAAGTGCTCTATCGATATTTTCTCCGTCTTTAATTGGAATGATTAACATGTTTTCATACACCTCCTCTCATTTGGTAGTGCAAAAGTAGTACATTTTTACAATCACACAATAAAATATCGTAATATTTATTCCTATTTAACAATATTTTATACAAGCTAACGTATAACAAAAGAAGACAAACTCGATATACATCCAATAAATAATTATCCTGAGCTATCTGCAAGAGTAAGCTACACAACGAAACCTCTACCACAATTGTGGTATTTCTCGATAACTACACAATTTCGAAAAATAAATAATCCTATTTTTGTAACGAGTCCTTTAATTATTCTAAACAAAAACTTTAAATATGTCAAAATTATTCAACAGCACAATTCTACGCTTAATTATTGGTGTAATAATAGGGTTAATAGCTGGACCTTACTTGGGGCAAGTACCGCTACAAATATTACTATCTGTACGCCACATACTAGGACAAATAATCTTATTCCTAGTTCCTTTAATCATACTAGGCTTTGTTATATCTTCAATTACTAAGTTAGATAAAGGATCTTCTAGAATAATCGGTTTTTCAATACTTATAGCATATTTATCCAGTGTCGGAGCAGGATTTTTCTCCACCTTTCTTGGATATTCCTTTTTGCCTAGCATGGAAATATCGAGTAGCGTACATCAAGTAAAAAAAATACCGGAAATGCTATTCAAGCTTGACATCCCTCCTGTTTTTGGAGTAATGACGGCCCTTACACTAGCCTTAATGATAGGCATTGGAATACTCTGGATACAATCTAAAGAATTAGAAAGAATCTTTGACCAGTTTAAAGATATTGTCCTACTACTAGTCAACAGAGTGCTAGTACCAATACTTCCTTTATACATCATGGCAAACTTTGCTATACTAAGTTATCAGGGTACAATACAATCACAATTACCAATCTTCCTTACAGTGATACTTATAGTGCTATTCGCACACTTTGTATGGATAGCTTTCTTGTACATAACAGCGGGTGTGTATTCTAAGAAAAATCCATGGGAAGTACTGCGTCACTATCCGCAAGCATACTTAACAGCCATAGGTACAATGTCATCAGCTGCAACCTTAGGAATAGCCCTAAAGTCAGCCCATAAAAGCAAAGTACTTAAACCAGAGATTACAAACTTCACTATACCTTTCTTCTCTAATATACATCTTTGTGGCTCTGTATTAACAGAAGTATTTTTTGTAATGACAGTTTCCTTAGTACTATACGGTACCTTACCTACCCTTGGTACTATGATAGTTTTTGTTTTCTTACTTGGAATTTTTGCCATTGGAGCACCAGGAGTACCAGGTGGAACTGTAATGGCCTCTTTAGGAATCATAACCTCTGTTGTAGGATTTGATGATGCAGGAATTGCCTTAATACTAACTATTTTTGCATTACAAGACAGTTTTGGTACAGCATGTAATATAACGGCAGACGGAGCATTGAGCTTAATGGTGACAAAGTTTTCAGATACAAAACAAGAAAAACAAGACTAACTCCAATAGATAAACAACAAAACTACTTAAGCACTATAAAGAAGGTGTAGGTGTTGAAGAAATATTTCTTCAACACCTACACCTTCTTTATCATTAGGCTAAATAACTCTACAAAGCCAATTATAAATTCACAATACCTTTAGGTAAATGTCATTCAGAAATTCATATCCTGCCTTCCTTAAAATTTTGTTATCTAATGAATATTGAATTATGTACCTTGACGCTAATTGACAGTGACTCTTTCGAGTATTTGCTCATTGGTAGTATACACCGGAGCCAATTACATCTTGTGATATATAAATTTTTATTAACAGAACCTGAGATTAATGTTTTGTAATTATGAGAATATAGGTCTGCAATATTTACTCGATAAATTATACAAGAACAATTAAATACAGTTAAAAATAATTTAAACAACAGACCCAGAAAAAGATTTGGCTACAAAATACTAAATGAAATGTTAGCGGAAAAACTAAACAATTTCGATCCTGTTACATTTATTAATTGAATCTACGTGTAAATAACGAAACAATCGCTACTTCCGAGCAATATACACATCCAAGAATATTAAGCAGATTAGCATTTTTTACCGCTAAATATCCAGGCCGTATAAAACAAAAGGGTACTAACTAACTAACTAACTAACTAA
>CANROJ010000049.1 GCA_947632215.1 uncultured Flavobacterium sp.
GAGAGTATGACACCGCCCTTCTTTTAAGAATCCTCAACATAATTTATGTTGGGGATTTTTTTTTGGTGTTAACTTAAATACTTGATTGCATTATTAATAGACTAACTAGCCCTAGGGTGTGGTAGTTTAGTGGATCAAAATCCAGTGCGCTAGAATACTTATTATTTATAATTACCCTATAAATTAGAGTAATATTGAAAACATAGTTATATAAGTAGTAGGTTTTTCTATGATGATTCTTATATCTATGGTTTAAAGGAAATACTTTTGTAGGTATGTTCTTAAAAGTCTGGGTATATAATTTACTTATAAAACGACTTTGCTATCCAATAGAACGGTAGTTCTACTTGGATTTTGTGTTTTAAATAATCTGTAAGACTATATTTAATTAATACAGGTCCTTTATATATAAGCAGTGATATTAACTAGTAAAAGCTATCAATATTAGCTTATATTGTTAATGGTAGTTGGTTTATGGTATTATTTATTGACATAGGTCTTCTTAAATGTATATATAACCGGGAATGTTCTAATACACATCCACACTGCAAAAGCTATCCAGATGCCATACATTTTTAAGTCAAAGTAATCTGCAAGTAGTAAAGTAGGTATAAAGCCTGCAAATGTTGCTAACATTAGATTGTTTCTTAAAAACTTAGCATCTCCTAAACCTTTATAAACTCCATCAAAAATATAGGCTAAGGCATTTATGGGCTGCATTATTAAAATTATCCAGAACACTGAGTTGAATATTTTATTTACTTGTGGATCGCTGTTAAAGATTAAACCTATCTCTTTATAAAAGATGCTGCAGATCCCTACTAGTATTAACGCAATCACGATTGAATATTTGCTAATATCTTTGATCATCTTCCATAGTAGCGTAAAGTTTTTCTGTCCCAAGAGTTTGCCAGAAAGTGCATTTCCCGCACTTGCATAACCATCAATGAAGAAAGAGAAAAACAGCCAGATGTTCATCAATATACTTTGGGCTGCAATAAAGTCTTTTCCATAGCCAGTTGCATATTTATTGGCCAAATATAAGGTTATGTTTAATGTGGCTGTACGCAGGATGAAATTAAAACTCATCAAGATTAACGGCTTTAACGAAGGATTAATTTGTTTTCTTATTTTCAAGGAGAAAGGCGTGTACTTGAAAAAGTAGTATAAGGCCATAACAAGCATTACACTTTGTGTAATTATACTGGCATAAGCGGCTCCTTTAATATGTAAAGCAGGAAAGTATCCTTCTATACCGAATATAAAAATGTAGTCAAGTATTACATTTAAAAGTAGTCCTACTAGACTACATTTCATAGCCCATATAGTATTTTGCATACCTCTGAAAACCCCATAAAGGGCAAAAGTAATTAGTGTCAGTGGGAATCCCCACGCTCGTATTAAGTAATATTCTTTCGCATATGAAAGTATTAAACCACTAGCTTGATAGGCTACAAATATCTCATGTACAAATATAGTTGTTACAAAAAAGAGAATTAGGCTCAGTGCAAAGTTAAAGAGTATGGCTTGGGGTACTAATGTTTTTATTGCAAATAATCTTTGTTGCCCTAAGTGTTGGGATACGGTAGCTGATATAGAGGTTTTAGTTTGGGCTACAATCCAGATAACTGCCGATAAAAATGAGCCTACTAAACCTACTGCAGCTAGCGCTTCTACCGCATTATGTTCTAAGTTGCCCACCATTGCAATATCAGTAAGAGAAAGAAGTGATTCAGAGATGCCTGCGAAAATTGCTGGGATAGCAAGCTTATTGATATCTTTGAAACTTAGGGATTGCAGCATAAGTGGTGGAATTTTGAAGATGCAAATCTCGTGTAAATTACACTTAAAAGCAAACTGCCTTAAATCTAAATGGATTTAAGGCAGTTAAGTGATTTATAAGAAATTGATTAAAAACGCATTCCTACACCAAAACCAATTAATAGGGGGTCAAGTTTAACTTTTGCTGGAATAGCTAATTCAGAGCCTGGTGCTACATTATTTGGTAATAAATTAGTAGCATCCACTGTTACATTGGTTTTCAAGAATAATTTTTTAAGGTCTATATTGATAAAGAACTTATCAGTAATGTCAATATCTAAACCAAGTTGGTAACCCCATCCAAACTTGTCTTGATATTTTACTTTTTGTGCTACTCCATTTTTCACATCTAAGAACATAGTGTAATTGACTCCAGCTCCTACATAGGGTTTAAGTATTTTAGCAAATCTGTGATGGTATTGAAACATTAGAGTAGGAGGTAGTAATAAAGCGCTTCCCAAATCAACATCGGCCGAACTAGGTCCTTCAATGGCAGTTAAGTTTGATCCCTTTGTTTGAACACTATGTCTAGATACTCCCAAGATTAGTTCTGCTGCGAAATTCTCAGTAAAGAAGTAGGTAAAGTCCAGTTCTGGAATAATATTATTATCTACGTCAATTTTCCCTCCTATAATGCCAATATCTGCTTTGTTGTGAGGAATTACACCAACTCCTCTTAGTCTCATTTGCCATTTATAGTCTTGTTTTTTAGTATACGTATCATTTTGTGCATATACACTAATGTTAGCCAATAATATTGTAGCTAATAAAGAAAGTAATACTTTTTTCATACTTTTTGTTTTTTAATGTTTATTAAATGTAATAAATATAATGTATGTATTTAGCTTAATTAACTCAATATTAGTTGTTTATACTTTAAAATACTATGATAATAGTAGTTGAAAGTATAATACCTTAAAAAGTTGTATATTTAGTAATATTCTAACTTCAAAAATTAAATCTCATGGATGTATTAGTAATAGGAGCTTCTTTAAATAAAGAGAGGTATTCAAATAAAGCGATTTGTTTACTAAAGCAATATAACCACAAGGTTTATGCCTATGGTTTAAAATCAGGCATAGTTTGCCAGACCAGTATTGATACTGAGCTAATAAATTATCAGGGTATCGATACTATAACTATGTATGTAAATCCGAAGCGTCAAGAGGTCTTGTATGCCTATTTAATTGGCCTAAAGCCAAGGCGTATTATTTTTAATCCAGGTACAGAGAATCCTGCGTTTTACGATCTGTTGGAGAAAAATAACATTTTCTATGAACAGGCATGTACTTTAGTTTTGTTGGGTACTAATCAGTTTTAATGGCTTACTTATGCAAAGTAAAAGTACAATGGTCAGAAATGCATTTACTAGGATAAGTTCTACATCGAATACATAATTCCAAAATAACCATTTAGAATTAGAAGATATCCACCAAGTTAAAAATGGGCTAAGCATACAAATATAAGGCACTAAGTTATCTTTTATTTCACGCTTAGGCCAGAAGATCGCATAAGTAAATAAGCCCAGTAACGGGCCATAGGTATATGTGGCCATTTTAAAGATGGTACTTACAATGGATGCATCGTTAATTTGATTGAATATCACAATAACTAAAAACATTAACATGCAAAATCCAAGGTGTACTAATTTTCTTGTGAACACTAATTTAGGGGTGGCCTCCTTCTTATTCATTTGTAAAAAATCGATGCAAAAAGAAGTTGTCAAAGCCGTTAGTGCTGAGTCAGTTGTAGCAAATGTCGCGGCTGTAAGACCCAGCAGAAATATAATTGCGGGTAGTAAAGCGAAGTGTTCAAAGGCAATTAAAGGGAATAAAAGGTCTGTTCTAAGGCTTCCGGTTTCATTATCGATAGGCACTTGGATTCCATTGTTATTTGCATAAATATATAAGAGTGCACCAACGCTTAAAAACAGTAAATTAATAATTAAAAATACCCCTGTGAAGGTATACATGTTTTTTTGGGCTAACCTAATATTGGCGCAACTTAAGTTCTTTTGCATTAAATCTTGGTCTAGTCCTACCATAGCTATAGTTACAAATACTCCCCCTAAGAATTGCTTTGCAAAGTGAAATTTACCCTCCCAGAAATTATCAAGGAAAAATATTTTTGAATAACTGCTTTGTTTTACATTTTCAAAGGCTTCTATTGCACTGTAGTCTAGTTGTTTGCATATGAAGTAGATAGTGAAAATAACCGAGGCTATTAAAAAGAAAGTTTGAAGAGTATCTGTGATAATTATTGTTTTGAGCCCGCCTTTATAGGTATAGGCATAAATGAGTAAAAGGGTAATTAGTACTGTTGCGAAAAAAGGTATGTTATAATGGTCGAAGACAAACTTTTGTAAGACAATAACCACTAAATATAAGCGAAACGCAGAACCGATTGTTCGACTAAGTAGAAATATCATAGAAGCACTTTTATAACTGTACAAGCCAAGTTTGTCTTCAATGTAAGTATATATAGATATTAGGTTGTATTTGTAGTATAAGGGCAAAAGTAGTCTAGCAACAATTATAAAACCAACTACGTTACCTAGGATAAATTGAAAATATTTGAATTGTTCGCCATTTGGAGATCCTACCTCTCCGGGCACTGAAATAAATGTTACTCCAGATAGAGCAGTCCCTATCATACCAAAGGCAACTAGATACCATTTAGAATTTTTATTAGCAATAAAAAATGCTTGATTGGAGCTATTGTTTTTACTAACCACTAAAGAAATTATAATCAAAATCGCAAAGTAAATTACCATTAAGCAAACAATAGTAAAGGGGCTCATAAAAATATATTTATAGGGTTGAGAATCAAATGTAAATAATAATATTCTTATTGTTCAATAAAAAAAATAGATTTTTTATCTATCCTGTTAAACTGTTTTGTTTCACATGATAATAGGTTTTAAAAATGATGGTTATTCCTTATATTTGCATCATGGAATTCCCTTCAAAATTATTAGAAAAGGCAGTGGACGAAATGTCACAGTTACCAGGGATTGGAAAAAGGACAGCCCTTCGATTAATGTTACATTTGCTAAAACAACCTAGTGAACAATCAGAGCGTTTGGCTCAGAGTTTAGTTAAGATGCGCACTGAATTAATTTTCTGTGAGAGTTGTCATAATATTTCGGACCAAGTATTATGTGATATCTGTAATAACACTAATCGTGATCATCAGACCATTTGTGTGGTCGAGGATATTAGAGATGTGATGGCTTTAGAAAACACTCAATCTTTTCAAGGTGTTTATCACGTGTTAGGTGGCAAGATTTCTCCTATGGATGGAATAGGACCTAGTCAATTGAAAATAAGTAGTTTAATAGATAAGGTGAAGGATGGAAAAGTCAAAGAGATTATATTTGCTTTAAGTTCTACAATGGAAGGAGACACTACTAACTTTTATATTTTTAAACAGATCAAGGAATTTAATATTATAACAAGTACTATAGCTAGAGGTATTTCTGTAGGTGATGAATTGCAATATGCTGACGAAGTGACCTTAGGAAGAAGTTTAATACACAGGGTGCCTTTCGAATCTGCCTTTAAAACATTATAAATCTAGAATTTATACTATATGGTAAAGCCAATATCTTAAGATATTGGCTTTTTTTATTAAATATGAATAAAAATCGACTAAATTAATTGTTAGACGCATCTAATTTTGTAATTTTGTATATCTAAAGATAGTGATAATGAACTTAGTAGATTTGCAAAAAGGACAAAAGGCAATAATCTGTGGTATTGCTTCGGATTGTCCAACACTAATTTTTCAGCGTTTTTTAGATCTTGGTTTTATTAAAGGAGCCAGTATTAGTATTCATAGTATTAGTCCTTTAAATGATCCTGTGGCTTATAGTATTTTTAATACTATAATTTCACTTAGGAAAGAAGATGCAAAATATGTTATTATAGAAATAGGAAGTTAGTTTCCGTAAAAAAAATAAAATTATGGCTAATAAAGCCTGCGATATATGTGATTTAAATTCATCTGCGTCCTTGAAAAAAATGGGACAGGATAATATTACTACCGACTATACGGTAGCCTTAGCTGGTAATCCTAATACAGGGAAGAGTACCTTATTTAATTCCTTAACAGGACTTAAACAACATACAGGTAACTGGCCAGGTAAAACAGTAACAAGTCAAAGTGGACATTTTAAGTATGGATCAGATTACTTTAAAATAGTTGATTTACCAGGTACTTATTCTTTATTGTCTAGTTCTGAGGATGAAGAGGTGGCTAGAGATTTTATCTTATTTGGACAACCTGACGTTACTGTGGTTGTGGTAGATGCTAGTAGGTTAGATAGACATTTATCTTTAGCATTACAGATCAGAGAAATAACTTCAAAAGTTGTGGTTTGTGTCAATTTAATGGATGAGGCTAAAAGACATGGAATTGAAATTGATATTCGAGGATTATCTAAGGATTTAGGCGTGCCCGTTGTAGCTACTACAGCTAGACGTAAAGATGGAATTCAGGAATTGCTAAAAACTATACAACAAGTAGCTCATCAAGAACAATTTTTTATAGAACCTAATTTAAAAGATTTTAAGGGAAATACAAAGCTTGCATTAGAGCAAATTTATAATGATTTGATGGTGATCGATTCTACCTTGCCTAGTCCATTATGGGTTGCTATGCGATTATTAGAAAAGGATTCGGCTATTATACAAGCTCTAAGTTCAGGTAAATTATCAAGCAAATTTAATTCAGCAAATGTTACTCCTATTGTTGATAAGGTTCAAATATATGCCAATGAATTTAGATTAGAGTTTGCTCAAGGTCTGGCTGAAGGAATATTTAGTCAAGTTTCCAAAATTGTTAAACAGCGCGTAAATCAACCTCAAAACCCTAGAGCTTTTAAGATCGATCGTGCCATAGATAATATAGTTACTAGTAGAACTTTTGGTTTTCCAATTATGCTTTTACTTTTAGGAGTGATTTTATGGCTTACAATAATTGGTTCTAACTATCCTTCGAGTGCGTTATCTTATTTGTTAGTAGACAAAGGATATAGTTGGGTAAAGGATATAGGGCAAATACTACATATGCCTTGGTGGTTAAGTGGAATTTTATTTGATGGTATTTATCTTGCTACAGCTTGGGTTGTTGCTGTGATGTTGCCTCCGATGGCAATTTTCTTTCCCCTTTTTACTCTACTGGAAGATTTCGGATATTTACCTAGAGTAGCTTTTAATTTGGATCGCTTATTTAAGAGTTCTGGAGCTCATGGAAAACAAGCTTTAACTATGAGTATGGGCTTTGGATGTAATGCAGCAGGAGTAGTTTCTACTCGTATTATAAACTCACCTAGAGAGAAGCTGATTGCTATTATCACTAATAATTTTTCTTTGTGTAATGGGAGATGGCCTACACAAATATTAATGGCTACTATTTTTATAGGGGCTTTAGTGCCAACTTATTTAAAGGGAACTATTTCTACTTTAGCAGTGGTTGGAGTGGTGGTATTAGGTATAGCATTTACCTTTTTTTCCTCTTGGCTTTTATCTAGAACGCTATTAAAAGGAGAGGCTTCATTCTTTACTTTAGAATTGCCTCCCTATCGTCCACCTATGGTATTACAAACCATTTATACTTCATTGATAGATAGAACCTGGATAGTTTTAAAAAGAGCAATTGTTTGGGCAGCACCTGCTGGAGCTGTAATATGGCTGATTTCTAATATCGATATACAAGGACAAAGTATTGCTTTGCATACTATTTTCGCCCTTGAGCCTATTGGTGTGTTAATTGGTTTAAATGGAGTTATTCTATTAGCTTATATTGTAGCAATTCCTGCAAATGAAATTGTTATTCCAACTATTTTAATGCTTACTGCTATGGTTTTAGGAGATACAGTGGTTGCTCATCAAGCAGGGGTAATGTTTGAAGTAGGCGATTCAGAAATAGCCACTATTTTACAAATGGCGGGCTGGACTACTTTAACAGGAATAAATTTAATGCTATTTAGCTTATTACACAATCCTTGTAGTACTACTATTTATACAATCTACAAGGAAACTAATAGTGCAAAGTGGACTTTTGTTGCCTCTGTGTTACCAATTGTCTTCGGAGTTATAGTATGTTTGCTTACTACACAAGTTTGGAATTATTTTCACTAGTGAAAATAAACTAACAAAGGTCTGTTTACTAGAGTAAACAGACCTTTGTTAGTTTTAGTTGGGCAGTGTATGTTTGTCTCCTAGATATTTAGGTCCCTTGGCTATTAGTTGATCTATTATTACTTTGACTCTGGCTAATTTTTCTCTAAAAATAGTTTTCCTGCCAAAAGTACTATTCACATCTTTTGCATTGTAGCCTATGGCATTTAATCCTAAATATTGGGCGATATATACAGCTCTTTGATTATGAAATTCTTGACTAATTATAGTAATAGAATCTTGATCAAAAATTTGTTTTGCTCTAAATACTGAGTCTAATGTTCGAAAACCTGCATAGTCTAGAAATATAACGTGCTCAGGTACTCCTAAGTCCATTAAATCTTGCTTCATGTCTTGGGGTTCATTATAGTGTTTATTACCATTATCACCGCTTACTATGATATATTGTATTTTTTTGGCTTTATAAAGTTCATATGCTGCAGTTATCCTTTTTGTAAAATAGGGATTGTCCGCTGAGTTGGCTAATTTTTTAGAAGTTCCCAAAACTAAACCGACCTTATTGTAGGGTATCTTTTGGAGATCGCAATAGATAAAGTCTTTGGATTTATAATCCACATATAAATTCGCTGCCCATATACCAATAAAAAGTACAGCACAAATAGCAAATAACCCCCTGAGGGTTTGGAAAATTTTTCTTTTTTGATTGGTCGATAACATCTAGAGAATATATACAGATTAATATTAAAAATAATTAGATTACTGCTTAATACCAACGTTTTTTATTTTTTTTAGCGTTGGATGATTTTCTAGATTTGCTTGCGTTATTTTGCTTAGCGCCTCCACTGAGTTCTTTATTACCTTGGGTTTTGTTCTTAGAAGATTCTAAAGGTTTTTCTGCAAAGGGGTGGTCTAATATTTGTTTTGGTTGAGTTCTAGTAAACTTTACTATGTTTTGCCAGTAGGTTTTCTCTGAGTTATCGCAAAAGGAAATAGCTAAGCCTTGTTGGTTTGCTCTTCCTGTTCGGCCAATGCGATGCACAAAAGTTTCAGCTATATTAGGTAGATCAAAGTTAATAACACAAGGTAAACTCTGTATATCAATACCTCTTGCGGCTATGTCGGTAGCAATTAATACTTTAGTTTTTTTCTCTTTAAATGAGTCTAAAGCTTCTTGTCTAGCGCTTTGACTTTTATCTCCATGGAAGCTTACTGCTTGTAATGCGTTTTTGTCTAAATAACTCACAAGAGAGTCAGCTGCTTGTTTTGTTCGAGTAAAAACTAAAACGTCTGTAAGTTTTTCATTTCTTATTAGATGTAAAAGTAGTTTCTTTTTATCTTTTTTAGCAACAAAATACACTTGTTGTTTGACAGTTTTTGCAGCCGATGAAATAGGATCTACACTAACATATTCTGGTTTGTTTAAAAATTCATGGGCAAGCTCACGTACCTCTATTGGCATTGTGGCTGAAAAAAGTAGAGTTTGTCTATTGTTAGGGGTTAAGGCTATGATTTTCTTTACATCGTCAATAAAGCCCATGTCTAACATTAAATCTGCCTCGTCTAAGACTAAAAAGTGTAAGTGATCTAAATTTAAGTGCTTTTGTTTATATAAGTCTAATAGTCTACCAGGAGTACCGATTATAACATCTGCTCCTTTGTTTAATTGTTCTATTTGGGGTTTAATACTCATTCCTCCATATAGTACTATATTAGAGATATTTGTGTATTTAGAGTATTTTTCAAAATTATCTGCAACTTGTTGGGCAAGTTCTCTAGTGGGGGTAACTATAAGTACTTTTGCAAATTTCGATTTTTTGGTATTACCTATTTTATGTAAGTAATGTATAATAGGCATTGCAAATGCAGCTGTCTTACCTGTACCGGTTTGTGCACATGCGATTAGGTCTTTATCTTGTAATATAAAAGGAATTGCTTTTTGCTGTATAGCAGTAGGCTCTTTGTATCCTAATTCACTAAGTGTTTTTAAGATGTTCTTATTTAATTGTAGGTCTTCAAAAGTCATAATACTTGCTATTTTATCACAAAGGTATATCTTTTTAGCTAAAACAGTGCTGGGGTATTAAAACATGCACAAAAAATAAAAAAAAAAGCCAGTTCTTTTTGAACTGGCTTTTTAAGTATGAGTTTTCTAAGATTCTTTATCTAATAAGATCTCTAGCATCAAAGTTGCTGCATCACTAATTTTAGTTCCTGGGCCAAAAACAGCTACAGCTCCTGCATCGAAAAGATATTGATAGTCTTGTGCTGGGATAACCCCACCAACTACTACCATGATGTCTTCTCTTCCGTATTTTTTTAATTCTTCGATAACTTGTGGTACTAGCGTTTTGTGTCCAGCGGCTAAAGAAGAGACTCCTAAAGCATGTACATCATTTTCTACCGCTTGTTTAGCAGCCTCACTAGGTGTTTGAAATAGCGGACCTATATCCACGTCAAATCCAACATCGGCATAACCTGTAGCTACTACTTTAGCTCCACGATCGTGACCATCTTGGCCCATTTTTGCGATCATAATACGCGGTCTTCTACCTTCTTTTTGAGCGAATTCATTTGCTAGCTCACAAGCTTTCTCGAAGCTTTTATCGTCTTTTATTTCTTTACTATACACACCGCTAATAGATTGTATTTGTGCTTTAAAACGGCCAAATTCAACTTGAAGCGCATCTGAAATCTCTCCAAGTGTAGCTCTTTTTTGAGCAGCTTTTACTGCTAAGTCTAAAAGATTGCCTTGACCAGTTTTAGCACAAAGGGTTAATGCTTGTAAAGCTAAAGATACTTCTTTATTGTCTCTTGTTGCTTTAATTTGGTCTAAAGATTGAAGTTGTTGATTTCTAACGGTTTGATTATCTACTTCTAAAATATGTAAAGGATCTTCTTTTTCTAATCTGTATTTATTTACCCCTACAATGGTATCTTGTCCAGAGTCTATTCTGGCTTGCTTCCTTGCTGCAGCCTCTTCAATACGCAATTTAGGAATACCTGCTTCAATGGCTTTGGTCATACCTCCTAAAGCTTCAACTTCTTGTATTAAATCCCAAGCCTTTTCTGCAATTTCTTGAGTTAAAGATTCTACATAGTAGCTTCCAGCCCATGGATCTACAGTTTTGCAAATTTTAGTTTCTTCTTGTAAGAAAATTTGTGTGTTTCTCGCAATTCTTGCCGAGAAGTCTGTAGGCAGTGCAATGGCCTCATCTAAAGCATTGGTGTGCAGCGATTGTGTTCCTCCAAATGCAGCAGCACAAGCTTCAATGGTTGTTCTTGCTACGTTATTAAAAGGGTCTTGCTCAGTTAAACTCCATCCCGATGTTTGACAATGGGTACGTAAGGCCAACGATTTTGGATCTTTAGGCTCAAACTGCTTTAATAGTTTAGCCCATAGCATACGTGCAGCTCGTAATTTTGCCACTTCCATAAAGTGGTTCATTCCTATGGCCCAAAAGAAAGATAACCTAGGAGCAAAGTCATCTATGTTCATTCCTGCATTTAATCCTGTTCTGATGTATTCAAGACCATCGGCTAAGGTATAAGCTAGTTCAATATCCGCTGTGGCTCCTGCTTCTTGCATGTGATAACCACTGATGGAAATAGAATTAAACTTTGGCATTTTCTGACTTGTATAGGAGAAAATATCTGCTATGATTTTCATCGATGGAGTAGGAGGATAAATATAGGTGTTTCTAACCATGAACTCTTTCAAAATATCATTTTGAATAGTACCAGATAGTTCGCAAATATCTACGCCTTGCTCTTGGGCTGCTACAATGTAAAAGGCCATTATTGGTAGTACTGCTCCATTCATAGTCATAGATACAGACATTTGATCCAGTGGAATTTGATCAAATAGCACTTTCATATCTTCAACAGAATCAATGGCTACTCCAGCTTTTCCAACGTCTCCTACTACTCGAGGATGGTCAGAATCGTATCCACGGTGAGTAGCTAAGTCAAAAGCAACCGATAGTCCTTTTTGTCCTGCAGCTAAATTACGACGGTAGAATGCGTTACTTTCTAATGCAGTAGAGAAACCAGCATACTGACGTATAGTCCAAGGTCTTCTAACATACATTGTAGAATAAGGCCCTCTTAAATTAGGGGCTATTCCAGCGGCAAAACCAATATGTTTAACTTTGTCTATGTCCTTTTGAGTATAGGTTTGTTTTATATCAATACCTTCTGCCGTGGGTAAAATAGTACTGTTATCTTTTATTGGCTCTTGCAATGGTGCAATGGCTAATTGTTGTAAGTCTTTTCTTTTCATCACCTAATTGTTGGATTGTTTTTCTAGATCTAACCTTTTTTTCTCAACTTCTTGAGCTAATCGCTTTTCGATAATTGGTATAATAAGGGTTTTTCTAGGGTTTTGTTTAACAAAAGGATATAATTCCAAGTCATTACTCATAAAATCATTTTCATTAGGATATTTATTGGTACCTAATAAAACTTCTTTGCCATCATCGAATAGTTCTTGTTCTTTTTGACTGCTTTCAACAATTTCTTTTTGGATAATTCCTTGAATTAAAAGAGTAATTAATCCGTCATTTCTCTCAATTTTCTTAAAATGGTCTAATGCTTTTTGAGCCAATTGAGAAGTTAAATATTCGATATAGTAAGCGCCTTGACAAGGATTGTTTACGGCATTAAAATAACTTTCTTGTTTTAAGATAAGTAATTGGTTGCGAGCAATTCTATCAGAGAATTCATTTTCTTTATGGTAGATTGCATCATAGGCTAGGTTAGAAACATAATCTGCACCTCCTAAGATGGCACTCATAGATTCCGTAGTAGTACGAAGCATATTTACATTGTAATCATACAATGTTTTGTTTCGTTTACTTGGGATGGCTAAGATTTTGAATTCAAAATTAGCATTAAACTCTTTTCCAACTAAATCACATAGCATGCGAAGAGCTCTTAGTTTTGCAATTTCAAAAAAGTAGTTAGAACCTACGCTAGTTTCTATATATATAGTGTTTTTACAAACAGGCACTCGGTGTAAGTATTCACTTATTTGAGCTAATGCATAAGAAATTTGCTGTACCATAGTAGCTCCAGCATTTTGATGAATTGAGATATTGACCCCTAGGTTAATATTATCATCCAAAACTAAAGCTTTGTTTAATACATTAAAATCACTTTCTAAATTACTGTACCAGTTTCCATCTTTTTGGAGTTGTTCTAAGGGATTTAAAACAAGGTGTACTTTATAATTGGATTTAGCAGCATAAGAGCTAAGCTTTTCTATGTAAGACAATTCTAAAAAGTTAAAATAAAAGAAGTAAGTGTTTTCTTTAGGTAGTCTTTCTAAAATTTTTTGTGCATCTAATTCAGTGTTGTCTATAGTAAAAAGTAAGCTTTGAGCTCCTTTTTCTAATACCACTTTAGCCTTAGATATACTTTTAGGTATATCCGAGACATAAATGCGCTGCATAATGTCAAAGGCACTAGTATTGGTGGGAATTGCAAGTGGGCTATTATCTTGGTCATCTTGATAGAAAGGACGAACTTTAATGTTTTCTAAAGATTCCCATACTAAGGTTTGGTTGTAATCTTTTCCTTTTAAATCAAATTGAATAAGGTTTTTCCACTCCTTTGAAGATACTTTGTTGAAGTCTTCAAAAAGGTCATTATTCATAGTTTTTTTGGTGTTGGGTTATTTTTGTAGTATTGAGTCAAATTCTATAATGAATATGTCTTCGTTTTCTCTTTTCATATAATATTTTTCTCGGGCATATTTCTCGGTTGCATCTCCACTTCTTAAGCCTTTGATAGATTTTTTATCCTTTGAAATTTCTGTTTCAAAGTATTCTTTTTGTTCTTCTAATTTATTAATTTCCTTGTCTATATGCCTGTGTTCTAATAAAGAATACGTATCAAAGACAAGAAGCCAAATTAGAAAAATAAGTAAAGAAAGCCCCCATAAAAGAGCCCATTTATTTTTAATTAAACCGTATTTATGGGATAGATCTTTATTTTGCATTTCTTTTATTTACAGAAAGTACTAACTTATTTTTTCATTAATTACTGTACGCACTACATCAATAGCTACTGTATTATATGTGTCATAAGGAATGATGATGTCTGCGTAGGCTTTTGAAGGCTCAATGAATTGTTCATGCATTGGTTTTAAAGTGTTTTGGTAACGATCTAAAACTTCTGACATATCACGTCCTCTCTCTGCGATATCTCTTTTTAATCTTCGAATCAGTCTTTCATCTGAATCTGCGTGAACAAATATTTTAATATCACACATCTCACGTAACATGGGATTTGTAAGAATTAAAATACCCTCAACAATCATTACTTTTCTAGGATGAGTTAATACATAATCCTGTGTTCTGTTGTGTTTTACGAAAGAGTAAACAGGTTGATTAACACTATTGCCTTGTTTCAGTTCTTGTAAATGTTGTACAAGTAAATCAAAATCAATTGATCTAGGGTGATCAAAATTTATCAATTGTCTTTCCTCTAAAGATAGGTTATCTGTAGCCTTATAATAAGAGTCTTGAGAGATAATTCCTACCTCTGTATGAGGTAATTCTGTCATGATTTGGTGAACAACAGTAGTTTTACCACTTCCTGTTCCCCCGGCAATTCCGATAATTAACATATTGTATTTTTATTTTTGACAAAAATAAAGATTAATCTAGCACACCTAGACATATTTTTATTTAAAAACTCGTTAAACTCTACTTATTTATATCCCTATCAATGGCTTTGTAGTTTTATACACAGTTATTGCTTGATTTTTAAAGCAATATAAGAAGAATTTTTATTAAAAATAGAAGAATTATTGCTAGTAAAGTTATTGGCTGTGTTCTATTTTAAAACCAATTGAAAAAAAATCAAAGTAGTTTGTATTGAGTCTAAATAAATTATTATTAGCTATATTTGTCAAAGAAATTTTAAAATCAACTTTAAAGGCTTAGCGGTTATGAAATTAAATACTAGTAGAAAAATTTTCACTCTTGTAAAAAGAGAATATATTACCCCTCATTATATACGTTTAACTCTTGCAAATCCGGAAGTTCAAGATTTTGTAAATACCACAATAGGGGTGAATAATAAAATATTTATTGCCCCACAGGGGTGTTCTACTATAGAATTTGGAAATTTAGATCCTATTACAAAGAAGTTGGTTCACTCAGATCCAAGTAAAGGGGCTATTGTCAGAACTTATACCCATCGAGGTATTGATTTAGAAAAGAATCAGATTATTATTGATTTTGTTGCTCATGGAAGTGATTCTCCAGCTTCCAATTTTGCAATCAACGCACCACTTGGTGCTGAGTTAGGTGTTGCTATGGGGGTTTTAAAAAAGGAACTTTATCCTGAAAAACAATGGTATTTATTAGCTGGTGATGCTACGGCAATACCTGTTTTAGGCGCAATCTTAGAATCTTTACCAGTGGATGTTAAGGCTAACGTTATCCTTGAGGTTCAGGATCAACAAGATATCCAAAAATTAACTTACCAGTGTAATGCTGAAATACAGTGGATAATTAACCCAACTCCAGGAGTAAATAGCCAGTTACTTGATAAAGTTACACAAGTGGTTGAAAATTTACAACAGACCGACTCAAAGTTTGCATACATTGCAAGTGAAATGCAAAGTGTAAAAAGTATTAGAGAGTATTTGAGAAAAGAAAAACAATGGAGCTCTGATGAATTATATGCTTATTCTTATTGGAAGTATGGAAAAGCTGAGACAGATTCAGTCTCAATGAGAAGAGAAGAAAAGAACTCTTTATAAGTTGGTTCTCACCCAAATGAGGATGATCAAATTTTAGCTGAGTATTTTGGTATATAGTTATTTTTTTTAGGATTATTAAAACCATTAAAACCATTAAAA
>CANROJ010000050.1 GCA_947632215.1 uncultured Flavobacterium sp.
TTAAAAAAATAAGCACAAGATCAATCCTGAAAACACATAACAAAGAGGGCCGTCTCATTTTTTATTGAGACGGCCCCATTCTTATATTAAAAATAAAACCTTGTCTTATTTGTTTTTGAACTCATCGGCCGGTAAAAGCATATTGCTTACTTGACCAAAACCGATGCGAATACCATCTTTTTTACAATAACCTTTAAATGTTATTGTGTCAAAATCTTGCAAGAAGGTACGTGTTTCACCATCCTTTAAGTTTAAGGGTTTACTAGCGGCCCAGGTAAGTTCTAATAAAGAACCATAACTAGAGGGTTCTGGTCCTGAAATAGTTCCTGAGCCCATTAAATCTCCTGAATTTATAGGGCAACCATTGATGGTATGGTGTGCCAATTGTTGGTTAATGGTCCAATATAAATACTTAAAGTTACTTTGACTAATTAAATTGGCTTGTTTATCCTTTGGAGTAAGGTATACCTCAAGATTAATATCAAAGGTATTGTCGGATTTACTTTGTTGTAAATATTCTAAAGGCACTGGATCTTGTTTAGGGCTATCCACTTTAAAAGGTTCTAAAGCATCCAAAGTCACAACCCATGGAGATATTGCAGTGGCAAAGTTTTTAGATAAAAAAGGTCCTAATGGAACATATTCCCAGGTCTGGATATCTCGAGCGCTCCAGTCATTTAAAAGTACCATACCAAAGATGTGGTCTTGGGCTTTATCCACCGCAATGGCTTGTCCAAAATGATTGGCATCGGCGGTAATAAAAGCAGTTTCCAATTCAAAATCTATTCTTTGAGAAGGACCGAAAACAGGTGTTTTCTCTCCTTTTGGTAAAGTTTGACCTTTAGGTCTTTTAATTGATACTCCACTTGGTACGATACTAGAACTTCTTCCGTGGTAGCCTACCGGTATGTGTAACCAATTTGGCAGAAGTGCATTGTCTGGATCCCTAAACATCATTCCTACGTTAGTGGCATGTTCTTTACTGGAATAAAAGTCCGTATAGTCTCCAATAAAAACGGGAAGCTGCATTTCTACTTGGTCTATATTATAAACAATTGCTTCTTTGTGTTTTTCGTTAAATTGAAGTGTTGTGTTTTGAATATCAAATATATCAGCTACAGCATTTCTTACTGCTCTCCATGTTTTTTTTCCACTAGAAATAAAATCGTTTAAAGTATCTTGTAAAAACACATCATCTGTTAGTTCAATACCTTTAAAATAGCCAAGCATCTGTAAAGCACTCAAGTCAATAGCGTAATCGCCGATGCGTGTACCAATTGTTATTACATCATCTTTTGTGATAAAAACTCCAAATGGAATGTTCTGGATAGAAAAATCGCAATCTTGTGAGTAGTCCAACCATGATTTCCTTGTCGGATCATTTGCACTTATTATCATAATCTTTTTTTATTAAGTGTGTTATATGGTATCAAATATATAATTAAGAAGGAATATAACAAACGTTTTTTGTACATTTGGGTTTAATTAAAAAGAAAACACATATAAATAATGAGAAAAGACACAGAAATTTTTGAACTTATTCTTGATGAACAAGATAGACAGATCCACGGACTTGAGTTAATTGCTTCAGAAAACTTTGTTAGTGAGCAAACAATGGCTGCTGCTGGTTCTTGTTTAACAAATAAATATGCTGAAGGCTATCCAAATAAGAGATATTATGGAGGTTGTGAAGTAGTGGACGTTGTAGAACAAATCGCTATTGATCGTGCTAAGGCTTTGTTTGGTGCAGAATATGTTAATGTACAACCTCACTCAGGTTCACAAGCCAATACAGCAGTTTATGCAGCTTGTTTAAAGCCGGGAGATAAGATTTTAGGATTTGATTTATCTCATGGAGGACACTTAACACATGGTTCACCTGTTAATTTTTCAGGAAAGTTATATTCACCTGTATTTTATGGTGTAGAAAAAGAGACAGGACAATTAAATTATGATAAAATTCAAGAGATTGCAACAAAAGAAAAACCAAAGATGATTATCGCTGGGGCATCTGCTTTCTCTAGAGATATTGATTTTAAGCGTTTTAGAGAGATTGCCGATAGCGTTGGAGCTCTGTTAATGGCTGATATTTCTCACCCTGCTGGATTGATTGCAAAAGGATTATTAAACGATCCAGTTCCTCATTGCCATATCATTACAACAACTACACATAAAACTCTACGCGGACCTCGTGGAGGAATGATTATGATGGGTAAAGATTTTCCAAATCCATTTGGAATTAAAACTCCTAAAGGAGAAACTAGAATGATGTCTTCTTTATTGGATAGTTCAGTATTCCCTGGTAATCAAGGAGGACCATTGATGCATATTATCGCAGCTAAGGCAGTTGCTTTTGGAGAGGCTCTTTCGGATGAGTTCTTCCACTATACCTTACAAGTACAAAAGAATGCTCAAGCTATGGCTAAAGCCTTCGTAGCAAGAGGATATGATATCATCTCTGGTGGTACAGACAACCATATGATGCTTATTGACCTTAGAAATAAAGATATCTCAGGAAAACAAGCCGAAGATGTTTTAGGATTAGCAGAAATAACTGTTAACAAGAATATGGTTCCTTTCGATGATAAATCTCCATTTGTAACTTCAGGAATCCGTATTGGTACCCCTGCAATTACAACAAGAGGATTAAAAGAACAGGATATGGAAGTAATTGTTGAATTAATCGATAAAGTACTTACTAATAAAGATAACCAAGAGGTAATTCAACAGGTAAAAGAACAAATTAACGATATGATGGCTGATAAGCCAATGTTCGTTATGTAATTGTTTTATTTTTACCAGCAATTCTTTTTTATAAAACAAGCAGTAAACAATACTCCAAAGTATCTTTACTGCTTGTTTTTTTTCATCTTTAATGTTTGCATTAAAATTTAGTCCTAGAGACAACAAGTAGCTCTATGTAAGATAAATATATATCCGACTGGTTTACTTTACTTTATACTATTATTATTTCTTTTAGTCTATAAGTACTCAAGGGTAAATAGCTCTTGGATAGATAGTTGTTAAATTAACAAGTAATTGCGCTTTATAATTTAAGCTATAGGGTAGTAATCCTAAGGGCTGTGAAAGCTTTATATTACAGCATATTTGACTTTTTATTGTTTGAAAGCTGTGATTTTTTGGTAACTTTACAAATGATATTTTACCACTTAAAATGTATAAAAACAGTTATTTCTATATTTTAATTTTTATTCTTTTTACCTCACAATCTTGCCAAAAAGAGTCAGAGGATAATCTGGTTGTGCAACCACATGAAATAGAGTCTGTTACTAAAAATATATCTCAAGCACCTTTAAAAGAGTCTAAAACATTAACCTATAAGGTGAATTCTTTTGAAGCCATAGATTATTACACAATTAATGAGGATCTAATGGTCTTAGATACATTAGATGTAGAGTTTTTTACACAAACCCAAAAGAACTTTCCAGTAGATACCGTAACATTAGAGGATAATTTTTTAACTCTTATATACAAGGATAAGGAAAGAAAAACTTTTTTACTAGAAAGGCAGTCCAATGATTTTTTTCTTGTAGAAGCTGGTCAAAATATTTTATTATGTGAAATAAAACAACCAGACAAACAAATTGTAGTATATCAGGTTTATTACCAGTTATTTGGAAAACATAAGGTAGCCCATACAACTAGTGTGTATAACGATTATACTTTAGGCTTTACACCTAAACAAAATATTCTAGAGGAATATGACTTCCTAGAATTTAAAACGGGTAACATAATTTATTTTAAATCAATTTTTGATGTACAGTAGTGTGTTTACTGCATTGAAATAATTGATCAAGACTAATAAAGTAAATCCTTCAGAGTCTAACAATTATAGTAGGGTTGTGGCATGACAACTTTAATTCCCAACATTTTTTCAATAGAATCGCGATAAGGATCAAGCTGGTTTTGATCAGCATAGAAGATACCGACAGGATAGTTATTTTTTTTAGTTTTTACACTCAACTGGGCATAACCACCTCCTTTAGCAGGAAGCACATTTTGAATAATAATTTGTTCTACTTCTTTTATTGCATATTCAATTGCATATTGATCTGAAGTGAATCCAAATCTATTGGTTTGTTTGTTAAAATATAATGTTTGGCTATCTCCAAAATTCTCTTGGATAAGAGTAGGTTTTGCAGTGACTTCAGAATTATTTTGGTAATCGGGTATAAAACTTAAAGGCGATTTAAATTCAAGTATTTGCGTAAATTCTGGCTTCAAATCATTTCTTTGCTTAAGAATAATAGAAGAATAGTCTCGATAATTGGCAATCCCTAGAGTTGTGTTTCCGCTTTCATATTGTTCTGTATCATAGGTATAACAAATAGAAAGGCAAACCCCTTTTAAATCAAAAGTTAAATATTTCTGGTCTTCCCGCTCATAACCACCCGGCTCAAGTGTGGTAGGGATTTGATTTGTCCACAATTTGCGTAAGTCATTATAGCTGCCATCATTTTGAGAGTTGTTGTTGATGGTTGCAAAATAAGATTGAACAGCAATTTGTTTTCGATCATTATCATCACAAAACTCCATTTGATCGATAATTAAGGAGCCTATTCGAACTGGATAATCTATTTTGTAATAATCTATCCCAAGCTCAGAGCTATAAGAGTGACCAATACCCAGGTCTTTGACTTGTGCGTAATTGGCATCCCAACTAACAAATATAGAAGGCGTACAAAGTACTTCGAATCCCTGTGAGAAGTCGTTGTGTTGTTGGTCTAATATTTGGTAGTTTTTTGTTTTATTAAGAATAAAAATTCGGTGTTTCTGTTCTTTCTTTTTTGCTAATGTCTTAAAGAATAATGCATCATCAAATCCAAAGCGCGCAGCTAATTGGCCATAAACATTGGAAAAACCTTTTTGCTGGCAGGATATATAGTGTTGTTTATGGTCAAATAAAAATAAGAAAGCTCGGGAATCTAATATTTCAACATAGGCGTATTGTAAAATCGATAAGTCAACTGATTCCTTGGAATCACGATCATAATAAAATAATTTATCTGCCTTTATGTATAGATTTCCATCTTGGGTTTCAAGGGGAAATTTGGTGGTTTTTTTTCTGAAAAAATTGAACATACTTAATCTTTCTACTACGTTTTTTTAGCCTTACTTGGATTGTACTGTTGGTTTTTTTTATACATGTTCAAATCTATTTCAAGGTCTGTTTCTCTTTACTGACTTCAAGGGGTAAATACAAGCAAAAAAAACGGGGCTAAAAGTCAAGTAGTATTTTATTTTAAGTAAATTTTAATCCTAAAGCTACACTAATAAAAATACATTTGTTTGCTGGGCTATCCCAGCTATGCTTTTGATTTGCTTATAATGTCTTTATAGTTTATCCAATATTCCTTGAACAGGGATATATCTTATAGTTCAAGATGCCTTTATAAAGCACATTTAAACTATGATCTTCTTGAACAGCTCAGGGATAGGGTATTATTAACTTAGATTTGTAGGATAAACTTATAAAATAGTTATTGAATTAAACATTGAAAATTGATATTTTGATTGTTGTCTTTTATTACATAATGAGTGTTTAAATCACGGTTTTTTACAACGGTGTAAAGATCTCTAAAAAGCAATTCTTTTTGAAAAACCATATCTATTACTTTAATGTCTTTATGAACCATATCTTTGTGGTGAAGAGCATTGACTATCCATTCTAAGTACTTTGTATTTGTCACGTGATTAAGCATGTCTAAATCAGAGTACTTTACTGTGCCTTGATATATTTCAATGTCTTGTGTAAGACTAGAAAACTTTGTAAAATCTTGTTCGAAAACCTTTTTATCTTGATATTTTATAAAATGATCATGATTAATCTTCATTGTTTCTGGGCGGCGACGATTAGTATTTATAGTTACCCATAAAGAGCTTGCACTAGCAATGACCTTATCATCTAAAAGTACCTGGAAATTACGTATACTACGTACTCCATCTAAACTTTGTATCCAGGTCTGTATGGTTATGTGTTCTTGCCAAGTTGGCATTTTATCTATGTGTAAACGAAACCTATTTAAAACCCATGCTTGTTGTGTTTTTTGTAAGTCCCAATAACTAATGCCTCCTAGAACAGCATGATTTGAAGAAGTTATTTGCATCAACTTACATAAGTCTACTACTTTAATTTGTCCGTTGGGTTGGCAATCAAAATAATCAACAATAAAGTCTTCTTTATAAATTGAGTGAAAGTTTTCTGAAATTGGCATATTACTTTTTTAGGTTTTCTTCTATTGTCTCAACTATCGCCTTTAGAGGAGTTTGGTAATCAAACCAATGCACTTCTGGGGTTCTTTTAAACCATGTTATTTGCCTTTTGGCAAATCTGCGCGTGTTTGTTTTAATATCTTCTATTGCCTTGTTTAAATCACATTGACCATCTAGGTAAGAGAAGATTTCTCTATAACCAACGGTTTGTAAGGCATTATTATTGCGCTTGTCATATAAACTTGTTGCTTCATCTAACAAACCTTGTTCCATCATACTATCTACTCGTTTATTTATGCGTTGGTACATAATCTGCCTATCGGCATGCAAACCAATGACAATAGGAGTGAAGTTTCTTATATGTTGCTTTTTATTTAAAAAGCTCGAATAAGCTTTACCTGTTCCAATACATATCTCTAAAGCTCTAATGACTCTTTGTGGGTTATCTAAGGCCACTTGCTTATAATGAATAGGATCTAGATCTTTTAATCTATTTTGTAAAACCTCTAAGCCCTGTTCTAGAAGTTGAGCATTTAGTGTCTCACGTATAGATGGATCTACATCTGGAAATTCGTCTAGTCCCTGTAAAATGGCGTTTACATATAGTCCCGAGCCTCCTACCATTACCTGGATTGGATTCTGGGTAAATAGATCTTGTAATAACTCAAGGGCCTCTCGCTCAAAATCACCAACACTATAGTTTTGATCAATTGATTTATTCTGAATAAAATGGTGCTTGGCTTGGCTTAATTCATAAGTTGAAGGTACTGCTGTACCAATGTTCATTTCTGTAAAAAATTGTCTACTATCACAAGAGACTATATCGCATTTGAAATGTTTTGCAATTTCTATGGATAAGGCTGTCTTGCCTATGGCAGTAGGACCAATTACAACGATAAGGTAATTTTTATTTTCTGTATACATCTGTTAATTTTTCTCCGCAATTATAACAATAATTAGCGTCATCATCATAAATTGTTGTAGTGCAAGAAGCGCAATTCCTTCTGGTCTTAGCGTCTAAGCGATTTCTTTTAATATTAGAAAATTCAGCAGTAACAATTCCCGTTGGAACAGCAATAATTCCATATCCCATAATCATAATAAAAGATGCAATCATTTGACCTTGTATAGTTTGAGGAGCTATGTCTCCATATCCCACGGTGGTTAAAGTTACTATACACCAATAAATACTTCTAGGTATATTAGTGAATCCATTTTCTTTACCCTCGATTACATACATTAATGCCCCTAGAATCACAGACATTACTAAAATAAAATATACGAATACAATAATTTTGGTTCTACTGGCCTTTATAGCTAATTTTAAATGAGATTCTTGACCAATATAAGGTACTAGGTTTAAAATTTGAAATAATCGCAATAGACGTAGAGCTCTAACTACTGTCAAAATTTCTAAATCAGCAACGAAGAAAGATAGATACATGGGTAAAATAGACATAAAATCTACTATTCCGTAAAAGCTAAAAATATAATTTAAAGCCTTTTTATTACAGGCAATACGTAAAATATACTCTATTGTAAAAAATATAGTAATCACCCATTCAAGAAACTTCAATAAGCTATGGTACTTAATATCAACACTCTGTACTGACTCAAGCATAACAAGAAAAACACTCAGTAGGATTACTCCCAAGAGTGCCATATCAAATAACTTACCGGGAATAGTGTTAGAGCCGTAGATAATAATATATATCTTCTGCTTTATGATATCCCATTTATTCTTTAGTTTATTTCTCAATACTATTGGATTTAAAATCGAGTTATTTTATAGCCTATTTTTTTATTTAAATAGTTTAATACTATGTTGCGATTATTTCTATGAAAGGTAAGGGGTATTAGATTACTAGCTATGCGTTGGGCAGAGTTAATTTGAAAATTTAGATCGTAATAGCAGTAGCCCATTACTTTGCCATTCTCTATTATCACTGCACTTTTTTCCTCTAATTTACGACCTTTATTGATAATCAAAGTAGTTCCTGTATCTATTTGATAAGGCTCTAAAGTTTTGAAAATTAATTCATTGTATTGATCTTTACTCTGGTGTAGATCTTGATTGAAATTTTCACTTGTAATCTTCTTAGATTTCTTCTCATAGATACAATCTAAAAAGAATTTTTCTTGAAGATCTTCTGTAATCTTTTCTACAAATTTTCTGGCTTCATTTTGACTAGTAAAAGACATTCTATTTTTCTTTCTTCCATCTGTTTTCTCAATGCTGTAATATAGAAAACCTTGAGAATTAGTTTTCAGATATAAAGAATATGCTAAAATAGTTTTTTTAGTATCTTTATTAAACATTGGTTTGTTTATATTGATCTCTTCTACTTGCTTTAATAAAGCTACTAATTCATTTCCTGTTTTTTCAAAAGTTACCGTATAGGTTAACTGTTGAAGCTTTTTAAATAAAGTACTATTGCTTGTGAAATGTTGCTGTACTTTTTTCTTGATATTTCTACTTTTTCCAATATAAATAATATTTCCTTTTTCATCGTGTATATAGTATATACCTACTTGGGAAGGTAAATTATCTACTATGTCAAGAAATTTAGGATTCAATCCTGCATTAATATCGGTTTTTATCAAAGAAGTTAAAATCTCTTTATGGCTATCTTTTGATAAAAGCAACTGAAATAGCTTCACTGTAGCAGTTGCATCACCACTTGCTCTGTGTCTATCTGCTATAGGAATTCCTAAGGAACGCACTAATTTCCCAAGAGAATAAGAAGGCATATCTGGCAATAATTTTTGAGAAAGCTCCACTGTACAAAGTGTGTTTCTTTGAAAATCGTAACCTAAGCGTCGGAATTCTGTTCGTATTACCCTATAGTCGAAATCAGTATTATGTGCTACTATAATACAATCCTGGGTTATCTCCAAAATCCTTTTAGCTACTTCGTAAAACTTAGGAGCTAAACGCAACATTGCGTTATTTATACCTGTTAACTTAACTACAAAAGGCTGAATGTCAATCTCTGGATTAACTAGAGAGATAAACTGATCAACTACTTTTTCTCCATCAAATTTATAGATGGCGATTTCTGTAATTCCCTCTTGGTTGTACTGACCACCAGTAGTCTCTATGTCTAAAATTGCGTACAATAGTGTAAAATATTAATTAATAATTTCGATTGCCAAAAATACTACTTCCAATGCGTACCATATTACTTCCACATTCAATGGCTAAGTGATAATCATTACTCATTCCCATGGATAAGGTATCTAGATTTATAGTATCGCTAGTAGGAATTTGTGATTTAACTTGGTCATATAGATTCTTCAAAAATTCAAATTCCTTTTTTACTTGATTTGTATCAGATGTAAAACTTGCCATACCCATAAGTCCTTTTATTTGGATATTTTTTAAATCTTTAAACTCTTGGCTATTTAATATATCTAGTAATTCTTGTTTATCTAAACCAAATTTTGTGTCTTCCCTTGCAATAAAAACCTGTAAAAGACAAGAGATTACTCTGTTATTGGCCTTGGCTTGCTTGTTGATTTCTTTTAATAAACGAAAGCTATCTACCCCATGAATTAAACTAACATAGTTGGCTATATACTTGACTTTATTTCTTTGTACATGTCCAATCATATGCCATTGTATATCTTTAGGGAGGTCTTGGTACTTTTGGGACATTTCTTGTATTTTATTTTCTCCAAAAATACGTTGACCACTTTGGTATGCTTCTAAAATTAATTCATTAGGCTTTGTTTTAGACACTGCTACTAAAGTTACATCTTGTGGTAATTCTTGTTTTATTTTAATTAAATTCTCAACAACACTCATCTTTTGTTTATTAAATTTCGTAAATAAATAGACCGTTCATGAATTTAGGCTCAATATAGGTACTCTTAGGTGGCATAATTAAATTGTTATCAGCTACCTTTTTAATCTCTTCAACATTAGTAGGATAAAGCATGAAACCAACTTCATACTCTCCTTGATCTACTAATTCTTTTATGGCTACAATTGACTCATTACCTGGAAGGTAATCAATACGGGCGTCATTTCTTAAATCATCTAATCCTAAAATTGGATGTAAAACTTCATCGTATAGAATCTGAGCATCTAATTGATGCAAAATGTCTTGACTCTCTTTGGGCTCTTTTAGGCGTAAAGAATAAAAGTCACCGTCTAAATACATACCAAACTCCATTTTTTTTGTGGGCTTCCAAAGTTGCTGCTCTTTGTTTATTACAAAGAATTTTTCTTCTAAAAAAGCTAGGAATTCCTCTTTTGTATGATTGTTTAAATCGTGGATAATGCGATTAAACTCATAAATTTTTATGTTAGATTCTGCTATTAAATACGTCATAACAGAATTCTTTAAACCTTTGTTATTCTCTGGGTCTTGTTTTTGCAATAGATCAGCTGATGCAAAGCGGTGATGACCATCGGCTATGTACATCTGATTTACTTGTTTAAACTCGTGACATAACCAATCAATTTCATTTTGCTTTTCGACCTTCCATATGGTATGTCTTTCTCTAGTCACTGTAGAGAAATCATAAATTGGTAGATTTTCCTTTTGTCTATCAAGCCATTGATTAATAGATTCTTTATCAGGGTACATCATCAAAACAGGTTCTGTATTGAATTTACCATAATCTAGATATTCTTTAAATAATTCTACGCGGTACTCTAAAGTATCTTCGTGTTTTTTAATAATATCATCCTGATAATCTTCCAATGAGCAGCCAGCAATAATACCAGTGAATTGAGAACTTTTCGTCTTTATTTGGTAAACATAAAAAATAGGCTTATCCTCTTTTAATAATATACCTTCTTTCTTAAAATCGTTTAGCTTTGCCGAAACCATTTTATAGCGCTTATCTGTGGTTACCTTTTGAGGGTTAACGTAAGCTGGATTTAAAACATGTAAAAAAGAAAAAGGATTGAAATCTAATAGATAGGCTAATTCAACAGTAGAATAGTCCTCAAAGGATCTACAACTTACAAGACTAACTTTATCTTTAGTAGGGCGTAAGCCCTGGAATGGTATTATTTTCGCCATTTTTATGGTATCAAAATCATAAAGACAACGAAAGTTGCTTTCGTTGTCTTTAGTAAATATTATTGTTATTTATTACAGAACATTGCCGCTACTTGTTCAGCTTTTTTACTCTGTGAATAGTCATAGAATCCTTCTCCAGATTTAGCCCCTAATTTACCGGCCATTACCATATTAACAAGTAAAGGACAAGGAGCGTATTTAGGGTTTTTAAATCCATCATACATTACATTAAGGATTGAAAGACATACATCTAAACCAATAAAATCAGCTAGTTGTAACGGCCCCATTGGATGAGCCATACCTAATTTCATTACTGTGTCAATTTCCTGTACTCCAGCCACACCATTGTAAAGTGTTTCAATAGCCTCATTGATCATTGGCATTAATATACGATTAGCAACAAATCCTGGATAATCGTTAACTTCGGTAGGAGTTTTATCTAAGGCTAGAGATAAATTCATAATATCATTTGTAACCTTGTCAGATGTGTTATAGCCACGGATAATTTCCACTAATTTCATGATAGGCACCGGATTCATAAAATGCATTCCAATTACTCTTTCAGGATTTTCTACTACAGATGCAATCTGTGTAATAGAGATAGAAGAAGTATTTGAGGCTAAAATGATATCCTTAGAACAAACTTGGCTTAATTCTTTAAATATATTTAATTTAAGGTTCACATTCTCGGTAGCAGCTTCTATTACTAAATCTGCATTAACTACACCATCTTTAATTTCTGTATAGGTAATAATATTCTCTAGAGTAGCTTTTTTATCCATTTCGGTTATGCTACCCTTTGCAATCATACGATCTAGGTTCTTGGCAATAGTTGCCATTCCTTTATCGATATTCTTTTCATTAATATCAATTAATAAAACGGTATAACCCTTTTGTGCAAAAGTATGAGCAATTCCATTACCCATTGTTCCAGCACCGATTACTGCGATATTTTTCATTTTTAGTTTAAATTAGTTAATTAAAATTTATTGGTCGAATGCCTCTATTATTTGGTAGGCTAAGCGCAAGGCATTTGTACCGTCTTGTAGAGTTACCACTGGATCGTAATTTCCAATAATTGCATCGTGGAAAGTTTCCAATTCGTCTAAAATAGCATTATTTTGTGTTACAACAGGGTTGTCATAATAGATTTGTTTTTTTACTCCTTCTGCATTTTGTAAAATAAGATCAAAATCTCCTATAACTGCAGGAGCTTCCTTCATTTTAACAACCTCACATGTTTTTTCAAGGTAGTCTACTGAAATATATGCATCTTTTTGAAAGAATCTAGTCTTACGCATATTTTTCATAGAAATACGTGAAGAGGTAATATTGGCAACACAACCATTTTCAAATTCAACTCTAGCATTTGCTATATCTGGAGATTCACTTAAGATAGAAACCCCGCTTGCACTTACCTTTTTTACAGGAGATTTTACCACACTTAAAATAGCATCTAAATCGTGGATCATTAAATCTAAAACTACCGGAACATCCGTACCTCTAGGGTTAAATTCTGCTAAACGGTGTGTTTCAATGAACATTGGATTTTCTATTTTAGAAACAATAGCTTGAAATGCTGGATTAAACCTCTCTACATGACCGACTTGACCTTTTACATGGTGCTTCTGACTTAGCTCAATTAACTCTTCAGCTTCTTGTACTGTAGTGGTAATAGGCTTTTCTAAAAAAACATGTTTTCCAGCTTTAATAGCTTCTTTAGCACATTCAAAGTGAGATAGAGTAGGAGTTACGATATCTACCACATCTACTGCTTGTATTAAATCTGTTATGGAATCGAATTTCTTATAGCCGAATTCCTTTGCTACCTTATTAGCATTATCTTCAAATGGGTCATAGAACCCAACTAGTTCGAATTTTTCAGATTGGTTAAGCAGACGCAAATGGATCTTACCTAAATGACCTGCTCCCAATACACCAATTTTAAGCATACAAAATATATTTACAACAAAAATATAACTTATTTATAAATTGGATAGTAAATAGGGAATAAACTTTGAGTCTATGTCCTAAAAAGAGCAAGTAAAACCTTAGATAGAGTTGTTTTTTATAGTTGGGTTAACAAAATAGAAAATCTAGCTTTGACTTAACCATAAGTATTAATATCGGTTTGTATATTGGTCAAATTATACATCTATAAAAGCTCTTTAATTACCATTAGAGCAAATGTGCTTTTATTGGATATATTGTGTATTTTTGTAATTCAACCAATTTGTAGACAAGTGAAAGATACAGTAAAACATCAGGGCCTTAGAAACCAATTAGTTCAGATTCTTGAGCAAAAAGGCATCTACGATCAAGAAGTATTAAATGCTATTAAGCTTATCCCTAGACATCTTTTTTTAGATTCTAGTTTTGAGAATTTCGCCTACCAAGACAAGGCTTTTCCCATTGGTGCGGGCCAAACTATTTCTCAGCCTTACACAGTAGCCTTTCAGAGTCAGTTGTTACAAGTTAAAAAATATCAAAAAATATTAGAGATAGGAACAGGTAGTGGCTATCAGACGGCAGTTTTAGTAGCTATGGGTGCTAGTGTTTATAGTGTAGAAAGACAGCAAGAGCTTTACCGAAAGACTAGTCAATTACTGCCCTTATTGGCAATACGACCAAAGTTATTAACTTATGCAGATGGTTATAAAGGCTTAGCCAGTTATGCCCCTTTTGATTCTATCTTAGTTACAGCCGGGGCTCCAGATATCCCCAATGATTTATTGGGTCAACTTAAAATAGGAGGAAGGATGATCATTCCAATTGGAGAGCAGGATCAAACGATGGTAGAAATAGTTAGAAAAAGTGAAACAGAATTTGAAAGATTTGAACATGGTCAATTTAAATTTGTCCCTATGTTGAAAAATAAGGTATAAAATAAAAACCTTGCAATTTCTTGCAAGGTTTTTATTTTAATATGCTTTTTTAAAGCGATCCAAATCTCTTTGGGTGTCTCTTTCTTTCATGGTTTCTCTTTTGTCGTAATTTTTCTTACCACGACATAGAGCAATTTCTAATTTAGCTAAACCTCTTTCGTTTAAAAATAAACGCAAAGGAATAATAGTTAAACCTTTATTTTGCACGCTCTTTAAAAGAGATTTTAGTTCTTTTTTATTTAGTAGTAATTTACGCTCTGTTTTTGCTTTGTGATTAAAGTGTCTACTATGAGCATATTCTTCAATTTGGGTATTAATTGCAAAAAGTTCATGACCTTGAAATTCACAAAAGCTCTCTGCAATATTTGCCTTTCCTAGGCGAATTGACTTGATTTCTGTTCCAGTTAGTACTATTCCAGCAGTATAGCGATCGATTATCTCATAGTCAAATCTAGCGCGTTTGTTTTGTATATTTATATTCTTCTGCATAAGGTTGCAAAATGCTTTTTATTAACGTTCGTTTTTTTTGACAAACAAAAAAGAGTTGTCACTACAAAGTAACAACTCTTTTGTTTAATCTTAAAATATATCTTACAAAAAGAAGTAACCTAGAGACACCATCCAAGCTTGTGGCTTAGATTTATGACTTTTAGATACATTTCTAAATCCTCCGTCATAAGATACATCTAAAGTGAAGCTTAAAATATCAACACCTAGTCCAACTCTATAGCCTAAGTTATCTTTATTGAAATTATCAAATACTCCGCTGATGTCTTTGGATTTAAAGTTATCTCCAACGGTATTAGAGTAGACTCCTCCACCAAAAGCTCGTAAATGAAAAGCAGGTAGTTTTAATACTCTATATCCAATTAATAATGGTACTTCAAGATTTTTCATTGTCGTAGTCTCTTGAGTATCCAATCCCTCAAACTTTACATTCTTTTCTGTGTACATTAGTTCTGTTTGCAGATAAGTTCGTTTGATGTTTACACGTAACATAGCTCCTAAGCCCCAACCAGTAGCTGATTTACTATTGTAGTCTTTTAATGAAGTTGACATATCACTAAAGTTAGCTCCTGCTTTAATACCAATATGTACAGGGGATACAGATTGAGCTGTAATTGAGCTAGAAAAGCATAAAGCTAATACAATAGCTAGGCTGTAAAAAAAATTCTTTGTCATATCAATTATATTTAATTTGCAATTAGTTTTTCAATAGAAGGTGACACAATAGTCTTTTAAGAGTAAAATTAAACTAAAAAAACAAATAACACCGGTTTTAAAAGTCTTAAAAAACAAAGTACTTAAGTTTTAATTAATAAGCAAAAAGTATTCCATTGTATCTATCCTTGGAAATGAATTGCTGTAAAACCAAAAAAGCTTTCTAATTTATTAGAAAGCTTTTTGTGGGGAGAGCAGGATTCGAACCTGCGAAGGTTTCCCAACGGATTTACAGTCCGTCCTCGTTGGCCGCTTGAGTATC
>CANROJ010000051.1 GCA_947632215.1 uncultured Flavobacterium sp.
CGCTCTTGTTCTAAACGCTCTTGTTCTAAACGCTCTTGTTCTAAACGCTCTTGTTCTAAACGCTCTTGTTCTAAACGCTCTTGTTCTAAACGTTGTTCTTCAAGAGCCTGCTCTTCCAAAGCAATCTCTAACTCAAGTATACGTTCCTCCTCTAGGTCCTTTTGTTGCTTTAACAAACGTTCAGCCTCTTGAGCTAATATTTTATCAGTTTCTTCAGTAATCTGATCTTTGAATTCTTTTTGCCCTTCTAAAGTATCTATATTTTCTAAAGCTGCATTGGCTTGAGAAATAATTTCCTGCACTAAAATCTGCTCCTCTAAAGACATATCTGTAGAGTCCTTAACTAAATCATCATTTTTCAGATCAGAATCTCCATCGTTAGAATCCTCTAAAGCCTCTAAAAACTCCTTTACCTCCACTTCTTCAGAGCTTTCTTGCTCTTTAGCCACTGGCACATTTTCTAAGAAAGTATATTCTACATCTTTTGTGTATGAATCAATCTGAGGCAGCTCAGGTGTAACTTTTGCTACATTCTGTAAATGAACTAACTCCTCTTTATCTGCATCCACAACTAACGGATAATCTTGTTCTAATAGATCTTCAGGCATTTGATGTCTTTGCTCAAATTCCATATTCAATTTCTCAGCAACAGCGCCCGTTGAATGCAGTTCTAATTTTCCCTCTAAATCTTCTAGAGTAATATCTTTAATAAGTCCTAATTCAAAATTATCTTGATAAAACTTTAAAATCAATAACTTCTCATAAAGACTTTTGGCATCGTTCAACAAGCTATCTACTTCTTTGTCTTTCATTCGTAAGATTCGATGCGCCATACTGAGCAATTCTGTTTCTAGGACTTTCTTCATAACATTTAATTTCGTTTAGTATATTTCGCAGGTTTTTTTTGATAAATTTGCTTGATACAAAATAACAAAAAAAAAACGCTGTTATCAGCCTGAAATTTACAAAATGTTTCTCGAAAAACCTGTTAATCACAAAGAACAATTTGGTTCTATTGAAGTAATCTGCGGATCCATGTTTTCTGGTAAAACAGAAGAACTTATTAGACGCCTACGTAGAGCACAATTTGCAAAACAAAAAGTTCAAATATTTAAACCTGCTTTAGATACACGTTATCACCATGAATACGTAGTATCCCATGATCAAACACAAATTAATTCTACCCCAGTAGAAACTGCTGAACAAATTTTGATCCTTGGTAAAGATTGCGATGTAGTTGCCATCGATGAAGCACAATTCTTTGATAACACCATTGTTCAAGTTTGTAATGATCTTGCTAATATGGGCATAAGAGTCATAGTTGCAGGGCTTGATATGGATTTTAAAGGACAACCCTTTGGTCCAATGCCTAATTTAATGGCAATTGCAGAATACGTAACTAAAGTACATGCAATTTGTACAAGAACAGGAAATTTAGCTAATTATAGCTTTAGAAAAACAGAAAGTGAAGATTTAGTTTTTTTAGGTGAAACACAAGAATACGAACCTCTAAGTCGTGCAGCTTTTTACACTGCAATGGCCGAAAGTGAAAAGCACAAAAAAATAAAAGAAAATAAATAACAATATTTTTTTCATGCGAAAGATTTTTCAAATATATATCGATTCCTATAAGGGTCTATCCAGTGCATCATGGATGTTATCCATTGTGATGCTAATTAACAGATCAGGATCGATGGTCTTACCTTTTTTAGGGGTATATATGACTAAAGAATTAAATTTTTCACAAACCCAAGTTGGTTACGTCTTAGCTTGTTTTGGAATAGGTTCCATTATTGGTACTACAGTAGGAGGTTGGATTACTGATAAAATTGGCAACTACAAAGTACAATACATGAGTTTACTATGTAGTATTCCTGTTTTTATAATGTTACCTCACTTTACTTCTGTTTGGGGATTAGCTTGCATGATGTTACTCCAAAGTACTGTAAGCGAAATGTTTCGTCCTGCAAACTCTGTAGCAATAACCATGTATGCCAAGCCAGAAAACATAACAAGAGCATTCTCTTTGAATCGTATGGCAGTAAATCTGGGGTTCTCTATTGGTCCTGCTATGGGGGGTTTTCTTGCCGCTATATCATGGGCTTTATTATTTTACATCAATGGTTTAGCAGCTTTTGTTGCTGCCATCGTATTTATCTATTTCTTCAAAAACAGAAAGACTAATAAGCAAATATTACTAGAGATGGAGCAAGAGCAGCACCTACAAAACACTATTACAGTGGAAAGTAGTTCTATAAAAACAATATCTCCTTATAAGGATAAACCTTTCCTTCTATATAGCTTTTTCTGTACTATTTACGCAATTGCGTTTCTTCAGCTTCTAAGTACATTACCTATCTTCTATGATAAAATAGGTGGTTTAAGCGAAGCAGAAATAGGTTTAATATTAGGATATAGCGGACTGTTGATATTTTTAACAGAAATGCTTCTAGTATATTTGGCCGAGCGCCACCTCTCTATTAGAAATACTATAGTATATGGTGTTCTAATTAGTGCTATAGGCTACGGTATCTTAGCTCTGGATCATAGCTTAATGGCCTTGTATGTTTCTATGACAATCCTATGTATCTCGGAAATGCTGGCTATGCCTTTCCAGGCTACAGTTACTACCATGCGAGCAGGAGCGAAAAACAAAGGAGCTTATATGGGGTTAAATGGACTAACTTTTGCCATTGGTTTCATCATTTCTCCAATTCTAGGGACTAAAATAGCATCTTTATATGGCTATAATATACTGTGGATAATCATTGCTATACTAGTAATAATTTCGGCTATTGGCTTAAACTTTTCAGTAAAAAACATGCTAAAACAACAATAAGTTAGCTAATCCTATTTCATTAAAACATAGCTAGATTACTCAGTAAAGTACATCTTTTTTTCATCTACAGTTTCTGTCATATTTCTAACTCAAAACAATAAAAAAGTTTCTCTTTAAGAAAACTTCTCTTATATTAGAAAAAATAATAAATTATGACAACCCAACCATCCACAAGTATCGAGGTAGAAATACAAGATAAAATTGCTACTATAACTTTTTATAGTTCGGCCAGCAATAGCTTTTCCAGCAGTCTTTTAAATGAACTAAGCCAACACATAAACACTCTTGAGCATAATCCAATAGTAAACACAATCATCTTACAAAGCAAGGGAGACGGTGCATTTTGTGCAGGAGCAAGTTTTGATGAACTTTTACAAGTACAAACTCATCAACAGGGTCATGTCTTTTTTAATGGTTTTGCGAAAGTTATAAACTCAATTAGAAGAAGTTCAAAAATATTTATAGCTAGAGTTCATGGTAAAGCCGTGGGCGGAGGAGTTGGTTTAATAGCAAGCTGTGATTATAGCTTCGCCTTAGAAAAAGCATATGTAAAACTATCTGAACTTGCAATTGGAATAGGACCTTTTGTAATAGAACCAGCTGTTTCAAGAAAAATAGGAAAGATGGCTATGAGTGAAATGACTCTAGAGGCACATAATTGGAAATCTTCTACTTGGGCATATCAAAAAGGACTATATAATCAACTTTATAACACGAAGGAACAACTCCAACAAGAACTAGATGAATTTGCAATACGTATAAGCAATTACAATCCTAAGGCATTAAAACAGATGAAAGAGGTTTTTTGGGAAGGAACGCAACATTGGGAGGAACTTCTCTCGGAAAGAGCTAAAATTTCTGGAGACTTAGTTCTATCCGACTTTACTGTAAAAGCATTAAATCAATTCAAAAAAAAATAATATAAATTAACTCTCTTACTCTAAAGAACTAGCATATCCGATGACTACTGAATAGCTATTATAAGAAGTACTGGGTATTATTTTTAAAATCCGAATCTATATTAAGTTAACAATACTCAAAAGCTCCGTACAAGATTCTAAAAACATGCTATTTTTGCTTACCTTTGTCCTAAATTTTTTACTTATGCCAAAAATTAGAATAACAAAACAATTTACCTTTGAGACTGGTCACGCTCTATATGGATATGATGGAAAGTGTAGAAATGTACATGGACATAGCTACAAATTAGGAGTAACTGTAGTGGGATGTCCTATTGAGGACAGTGCTAATGTTAAATATGGGATGGTTATTGATTTTGGAGATTTAAAAAAGATTGTAAAAGAGGAGATTGTTGACGTATTCGACCATGCAACAGTTTTCAACCAAAATACTCCCCACATTGAACTTGCTAAGGAATTACAAGAAAGAGGGCACCATGTTATTTTGGTAGACTACCAACCAACAAGTGAAAATATGGTCATAGATTTTGCAGAAAAGATAAAGTCTAGGTTACCACAAGACATACAACTATTTTCGCTTCGTTTACAAGAAACAGAATCTTCTTATGCAGAATGGTACCAATCTGATAATTTATAATAAGTTTTGGAAATAACAATAAATACAGATAAGACAGTTTATTTCACCTCAGATCATCATTTTGGCGCACCGTCAAAATCTTTGAGTCTACCCAGAGAACAATTATTTCTTGAATGGTTGAATCAAAAGGAACATGATATGGGAGCCTTATTTATTCTTGGAGACTTATTTGATTTCTGGTTTGAATACAAAACAGTTGTACCTAAAGGGTTTGTTCGTATTTTGGGCAAATTAGCTCAGCTAAAAGACAAAGGTATACCTATTTATTTTTTTGTAGGAAACCATGATTTATGGATGGATGATTACTTTGAGCAAGAGCTAGGCATCCCTGTTTTTCACGAGCCTAAAGTCTTTAATATTAATGGAAAATCATTTTTCATTGGTCATGGAGATGGCTTAGGTCCTGGAGATCTTGGATACAAGAGAATGAAAAAAGTATTTACTAACAAGTTTTGCAAATGGCTTTTTAGATGGATACATCCCGATATTGGTGTAAAGTTAGCTTCGTATCTATCTGTTAAGAATAAATTAATCTCAGGAGATGAGGACGTAACCTACCTAGGAGAAGATAAAGAATGGCTAGTAATCTATAGCAAAGCAAAACTTAAAGCAAGACATTACGATTACTTTGTCTTTGGTCATCGCCATTTACCAATGATCCTAGAGATAGGAAATAATTCAAAATATATTAATCTTGGTGATTGGATAAATTATTTTACATATTTACGATTTACCACCGACATAGAGTTAATGGAATACAAAAAAGAGATACAAGAAAAACTTCCAAATTAAGGAAGTTTTTTTTTCTAAAAATCCTTAGGTTTATCTAACACCCATGTAGCAGGCCAAAAATAATCCCATTCTTCCTGGGCTAAATCTACATTATTATCTATAAAATTAGCATAAGGTCGGTTATTAATAGATACATGGCAGTGGCCAAAAACACTAACATCTATACCTTCTAATGCATATTCTTGCTTAATCTTCTGAGCCATTTGCCAGATCATATCCGGTGTATTTAATCTAGCTTGCTGTTTACTGGTAAGCAATTTATTTAAATCGTAATATGACTCTTGTTGTGTAGCGTTATCCTTTACAATAAAATAAGTATATCCTGCTCTTGAACGAAGCATCATTCGCCAAGATAGACGATGACCTTGATCACTCCACAGTAGATCACTTTTAAATATATGACTACGTAATGGCAGAAAGACTTGCAATACAAACATGCCCCCTATTATATAGAGTTGCCACGCTTTAAGATATGAAGTACTTAAAGATGTTTCACTGATGTCTAATGCAGGTTTGTTCTTAAAAAAAACTTTTCTTATTACAGTACTTGGATAAAAAAACACTGCGAAACTCAAAGCAAAATATGGAAAAACACCTATTTGAAGAGTTATAGAATTGAACAAATGAAAAACTAGAGCAGCCACTAGTGCATAGTTTCTTGTTCGTTTATACAGTAATAAAGGTATAATTAAACCGTCGAAAATAATCCCGGCATAAGCTATAGTAACACAAAACCATTTTTGCACAAAGATTTGTTTAAAATACGCTGGTATGTCAGAATAACTATACATTAGTGAAATAAAACTACCATCTAGCCAATCAGGATAAAATTTAGCTAAAGTACCGTAAAAATAGACTATAGTTATCTGAGCAATCAACAAATAACTTACATAGCGCGGCATCCATAAGCGCATTGGGTGCTTGTTGTATTTAACATCTAAGGAACAATAATCATTAGCTGGCAGAAAAGCCATGAAAAAGCTTATAATTAGTAAAAGGTAGTAATGGTTATTATAGGAGGTTTTTTGCATAAAATAAGCACCAGCCCACAGAAAGGTCAACACTATTATACTGAGTCGATAGCGATATCCAAGCATGACCCCAATCGAGGCAATACCCATCAGAGCGAAATAACCATACATTGGAGTTCCTATCAGTTGTTGCAGAAAATCCATATGAATAAAAGAGAAGGTCATTTTTACCTCCACTAAATTATCTCTTACCCATCCAGTAGCGATTGCACCAAAAGACTCACAAGCAAATAATAATCCGAAAAAAATTCGGAAAATAATTAAAGCAGAATTATCTATCGGTCTAATGGCTCTCCTAATCATTATTTAGTAAAATAAGCCCTAGTATAGGCTTCATCTCTTATTAATTGATTCTTTAATTCTTCTAAGTTAGCGAATTTTTGCTCTTCTCTAATCTTGCATAGAATAGTTACACACAAACTTTGACCATATAAATCCTGATTAAAATCTAAATAGTTAACCTCAATACTATATGGATGATTATCAAAAGTAGGATTATATCCAATGTTCATCATTCCCATAACCTTAGCACCATTAATTATAGATTCTACAACATAAACGCCTTGTTTTGGAATTAACTTATACTGTTCTGACAAAGAGAAATTAGCGGTTGGAAAACCAAGAGTCCTGCCTAGTTGTTTACCTTTAACTACTTTGGCATTAAAGAAATAATTATAGCCTAAATAGCTATTAGCTAACTGAATTTGACCATTCTCTAGGGCGCGACGAATCTTTGTAGAACTAATAGAAACACTATCCATTTCTTTGGCGGATATCTCCTGTACTCCAAAACCAAATTCAACACCTAATTGTTTTAAATCCTCAATAGATCCACTTCCCCCCTTCCCAAAACGGTGATCATAGCCAATTATAACCTTGGCAACATTAAATTTATCAACTAAAACTTTCTTCACAAAATCTCTAGCGCTTAAATTGGAGAAGTTTACATTGAACTCCTGCACTACCAAATTATCTAAACCAAGTTTTTCTAGTAACTCCTTTTTCTCTTGTAAAGTATTTAGCAAACGAATATCCTGTTCTCTCTTTAAAACCATACGGGGGTGTGGAAAAAAAGTCAACACTAAACTTTCGAGTTGCAAGTCCTTAGCACTTTTAACTAAATCGTGAATAATCTTCTGATGGCCTAAATGCAGCCCATCAAAAGTACCTAGAGTTACTACAACTTTTTTATTACAAGAAAATTCGTTTATGGAGGAAAATGCTTTCACTTTTATTTAATTACAATGATTAGATCAGTACCTTTGCGCTTTGTCTTAAAAGTACAAAAATAGCCTAGATGTTCAAAAATACATCAATTTTATAGAACCAGAACAAATTTACAAATAACAAAGTATAAAGATTCAAATAAATCAAACAATGATACGTAGTTTACAAAAAACAACATTTTTACTATTTTTTTTACTTTTATGTATAACATTACAAGCACAAGTTAAAGTAATGACTTGGAATCTAATGAACCTGGGTAAAAGTAAAACCCCAGAGCAAATTACTTATATTGCAAAAACATTAAACAAAGCAGATATTATAGCTATTCAAGAAGTTGTAACAAATTATACAGGAGCCCAAACTACTGCAAAAATACTTCAAGAACTAAACAATAACTCAGGAACTAAATGGGAATATATTATAAGTGAACCAACCCAGAGTTCACCCTATCGCTCGGAAAGATATGTTTACTTTTTTAAAACTAGTAAAGTAAAACTTAAAAGCAAACCTTACTTAGATCAACACTTTGCACAACAAATCGAACGCGAACCTTTCGTAGCCATCTTTACTTATATGGATAAGGATATAACCTTATTCAACTTTCACGCTTTACCTAAAAAGCATCAACCTGAAACAGAAATAAAATACTTCAGAAACTACCCTCATTTATACACAGGATCAAACTTAGTCTTTTTAGGCGATTTTAATCTAACCGAAAGTCACAGTGTTTTTAACCCATTAAAGAAACTCGGTTATATCCCAAGCTTTACTAATCAAAAAACAAGTTTGAGACAGAAATGTATCCAAAACGACTGTCTTGCCTCTGAGTACGACAATATCTTTTATGACACAGAGAAAATGAATGTAAAAAGCAAAGAAGTTATCTATTTCTTTGAAGACTTTGAATCGCTAGAGACAGCTCGAAAACTATCCGACCATATACCATTAGTAGTAGAATTCGCACTTAATTAAAATCAGCTAATTTCTACGTTGAAAAAGCATTACATAATAAAGTAAGGTTCCAATAGAGGATATTGCTGCAATTAAATAAGTTCTAGCAGCCCAAGTTAAAGCATCTTTAGCCCCTGCTAATTCACTTGAAGTAGTTATATTTTTTTTCTCTAGCCAAGACAAGGCTCTATGACTAGCGTCGTATTCTACAGGCAAAGTAATTACCGTAAATAAAGTAGTTAAACCTAAGAGTACAATACCTATTAATAATAAAGAAGGGAAGGTATTAATAAGTAAAACTCCTGCTAAAAGTATCCAGGGAACCATTGTAGAGCTAAAGGATACCATAGGTACTAAAGTTGATCGTAAATTCAGCCATCTATAACCTTTGGCGTGTTGTACTGCATGTCCTACTTCATGGGCTGCAACCGCCGCGGCGGCCGTACTACGTTGGTGATAAACTACATCACTTAAATTAATAGTTTTATCTACAGGGTTGTAGTGATCTGTTAATCTACCAGGGGTAGAAACTACTTTGACATCATATATACCATGATCGAAAAGCATTTGTTGTGCTATTTCTGCACCACTCAAACCATTTTGCAATGGAACCTTAGAATAATGTTCTATCTTCTTTTCTAAACGATTAGAAATCATCCAACCTACAATAGAACAAAGGATTAAAAAAAACCATATTCCCATAATATATTAATTTTGATTAGTTGTAAAATCAACAAATCATATACCAAAAACATTAGGCTGTCAAATTGACACAAAAAAAAGGGGTTACATAAGTAACCCCTTTTTCTATATACATAAATTGATTATTTCAATTTCTTTTTAACCTCTACTTCTTGGAAAGCTTCGATGATATCGTATTCTTTAATATCATTGTAGTTTTTAATCTGAATACCACAATCGTAACCTTTTGAAACTTCCTTAACATCATCTTTGAAACGACGTAAAGCAGTGAATTCTCCAGTGAAAATAACAACTCCTTCGCGGATTAAGCGAATTCTTGAATTACGATAAATCTTACCATCAGTAACCATACATCCTGCAATAGTACCAACTTTAGAGATCTTGAATAATTCACGAATCTCAGCTGTACCAGTAATTTCTTCTCTTAACTCTGGAGATAACATACCTTCCATAGCATCTTTTAAGTCATCAATAGCAGCATAAATAATAGAATAGTTTCTAATATCGATTTCTTCCTTATCTGCTAGAACCTTAGCTGAAGCCATTGGTCTAACGTTAAATCCTATAATAATTGCATCTGATGCAGAAGCTAACAATACATCCGATTCGGTAATTGCTCCAACACCTTTATGGATAATGTTAATTTGAATTTCTTCAGTAGATAACTTAGAGAATGAATCCGATAAAGCCTCCACAGAACCATCTACGTCTCCTTTTAAGATTATATTCAATTCCTTGAAGTCTCCTAAAGCGATACGTCTTCCGATTTCTGCTAATGTAATATGTCTTTGTGCTCTTACACTTTGCTCACGAATTAACTGAGTACGTTTAACTGCAATTTGTTTAGCTTCTTTCTCTTCTTCAAAAACGTTAAATTTATCTCCTGCTGTTGGTGCTCCATCAAGACCTAATACAGAGATTGGTCTAGATGGTCCTGCAACCTTAACTGCATTTCCACGCTCATCATGCATTGCACGAACTTTACCATGATTGCAACCAGCCAATAAATAATCACCTACTTTTAAAGTACCTGATTGAACTAATACAGTAGATACATATCCACGTCCTTTATCTAAGAAAGCTTCAACAACTGTTCCTACAGCTAACTTATTTGGATTAGCTTTTAACTCTAACATTTCTGCTTCAAGCAATACTTTCTCAAGTAATTCTTTCATTCCAATACCTTGTTTGGCCGAAATATCTTGAGATTGGTAAGTACCACCCCACTCTTCAACTAAGAAGTTAAGAGATGCTAATTTTTCTTTAATTTTTTCAGGATTAGCCGTTGGCTTATCCACTTTATTAATAGCGAAGATAATAGGAACTCCAGCAGCAGTTGCGTGGCTAATAGCTTCTTTTGTCTGTGGCATGATATCATCATCCGCCGCAATTACGATAATTACAATATCAGTCACCTGAGCACCACGAGCACGCATAGCTGTAAAAGCCTCGTGACCTGGAGTATCTAAAAAGGTAATTTGTTGACCTCCTTCTAAAGTAACTCCGTATGCACCAATGTGCTGTGTAATACCTCCTGATTCACCAGCAATAACGTTTGCCTTTCTTATATAATCTAAAAGAGATGTTTTACCATGATCCACGTGTCCCATTACTGTAACAATTGGAGCTCTAGGTTTTAAATCTTCAGGTCGGTCAAGAACCTCTTCTATTGCTTCATCAATATCAGCAGTAGTAAAGTCTACTTCAAACCCAAATTCATCAGCAACAATAGTAAGTGTTTCTGCATCTAAACGCTGATTCATCGTTACCATTATACCAAGTGACATACATGTTCCAATAACTTTTGTAATTGGAACATCCATCATTGTTGCAATCTCACCTACAGTAACGAATTCCGTAACTTTAAGTATTTTATCGCCTGCTTCTAAAGCTTTTTGCTCGTCATCCGATTTTTTACGGTGATCAGCACGTTTATCACGACGATACTTTGCAGCTTTAGATCGATTACCTTTTCCTTGTAAACGTTCTAAAGTTTCTTTAATTTGGTTTTTAACCTCTTCTTCCGTTGGCTCAGCTTTAACTACAGGTGTAGTCGGTCGTTTTTGGTTATTATTTCTATTACCAAATTTACCACCTCCTCTGTTGTTGTTGTTGTTTCCACCACGTTGATTTGCACCAGCAGGTTTATTCTTATTATCCGTGGATGTAGTAGCCCCACCTTCAGTTGTTGCAGGCTTAGCTATACGTTTTCTCTTATTTTTACCTGCTGCACCATCTTTAGCATTAGACTGGTTGGCTTTCTTAGGATCTTCTTTTTTCTTTTTCGGCTTATTAAATTGAGATAAATCAATTGTTTGCCCAGTAAAAGTAGTTCCTGAAAGCTTTTGGTAATTAGTTTTAATTACTTCATCGCCTAACTTTGGTTCTTCAGCATCAGTAGTATTTTCAACCACTTCAACCTTTTTAATTCCTGGTTTTTTAGATGAAGTATCTGGACCTTCTACAGAACTTTTCTGTTGTGGTTTCTCTACCTCTTTTTTAGCTTCCACTTGCTTTTGTGTATTCGTTATTTTAGCTGTTTGCTTTTGTTCAACTTTCGCTTTAGTTTCCTTCTTATCTTTAGAATCTTCAACTTTTTCGTTAGAAGCCTCTTTTTTACCAGAAACAACATTTTCTACTTTCTTTGAATCGCCTGAAGATGCTTTAGTTTTCTTAGGTTCAAGATCGATTTTACCAACAGTTTTTAAGGCAGCAATTTCTTCTGCTTTAGCTCTAATAATTTCTTGTTCACGCTTAATACGTGCCTCATCTTGTTTTCTTTTCTCTTCCAGTTCCTTATCGCGCTCCAATTTTAAAACTTCTCTCTCCTTCTTTTTCTCTTCACTTACTTCCATAGAAGCCTCTTTCTTACCTTTATCAGCAGAAAAATTCTTACACAAAACACTATACTCCTCTTTAGAAATCTTAGCGTTTGGTGTAGCGTCGATTACATCGTATCCTTTGCCTTTCAAAAAGTCCACGGCTCTATCTAGAGAAATATTTAATTCCCTTAAAACTTTATTTATTCTTATTGCTCTTTCTTCAGACATATTATCTTTTTAGTGTATTAAATGTGTTGTATTGAATTTTTAGTAAACAAGTTAATCCTCGAATTCTGCGTTCAAGATATTAATAACATCTTCGATAGTTTCTTGTTCTAAGTCTGTTCTTTTCACTAATTCTTCAACACCTAGGTTTAATACGCTCTTAGCAGTATCCAAACCAATTTTATTAAATTCTTCGATTACCCACTCGTCGATTTCGTCTTTGAATTCTCTTAATTCTACGTCATCATCCTCTGGGTCTAATTCACGCATCACATCGATATCATATCCAGTTAACATTCCAGCCAACTTAATGTTCTGACCTCCTCTACCAATGGCACGAGAAACCTCTTCCAAGTCTAAGTAAACATTTGCTTTCTTATTCTCTTCGTCAATTACTACTTTATTAATCTTTGCTGGAGCAAGAGCTCTTTTGATAAATAACTCCGTATTCTCTGTAAAGTTAATTACATCAATATTTTCGTTACCTAATTCACGAACGATTCCGTGAATTCTAGATCCTTTCACTCCCACACATGCTCCTACAGGATCAATACGATCATCATAAGTATCCACTGCAACTTTGGCTTTTTCGCCAGGAATACGAACAACTTTTTTAATAGTAATCTCTCCTGATTCTATCTCAGGAATTTCTTGCTCAAATAATTTCTCTAAGAACTTAGATGTCGTTCTAGACATAATAACCTGAGGCTTTGTACCTTTTAACTCTACAGATTCAATGATTCCCTTAACAGTATCACCTTTTCTAAAAAAGTCAGAAGGGATTTGTTTATCTTTTGGCAAAATGATCTCATTTTTACCTTCATCCATTAAAATAGCGATTTTCGGACGAGCATGGTGAACTTCAGCTGCGTAAATTTCTCCTACTAAATCCTTAAATTGCTTATATAATGTTGTATTATCGTGTTCTGTAACTTTAGAGTATAGATTTTGACGCAATGCTAAAATAGCTCGTCTATCTAGACCTTCTAATTTCACCTCTTCAGAAACTTCTTCACCTACCTCGAAATCTGCTTCGATTCTCCTTGCTTCTGATAACGAAATTTCAGCGTTCTCATCTTCTACCTCACCATCGGCAACAACAATTCTATTTCGAAATACTTGGCAATCCCCTTTATCAGGATTAACGATAATATCAAAATTATCATCTGAACCATATTTCTTTTTTAAAGCGTTCTTTAATACATCTTCAAGAATTGCCATAAGCGCTACACGCTCAATATCTTTTTCGTCTTTAAATTCTGAGAATGAATCTACTAAATCTCTATTCTCCATGGGATACTCTGTTTTTAAAATGAAATTACAACTATAGCTTCTTTAATCTTTTCAAAAGGAATTTCAACTTCCTTTTCTACAGTAACCTTACCTTTACCTACTGGTTTTGGTTCCCTGCTTTTCCACTTTAGAACAATACTATTCTCTGCAACTGAATCTAATATTGCTTCGTATTTTTCTTGCTCTAAAGTTACTACCTTTAGCTTTCTTCCAATATTCTTGTTATATTGTCTGATAAACTTTAATGCAGTAGTAGCACCTGCCGAGGCAACTTCTAATGCGAAATCTTCCTCTTCTCTATCTAAATTATGTTCAATAGCACGACTTACGTTGATACAATCTTGAAGTGTAACACCATAATCGCCATCGATTGTAACTAAAATCTTATTGTCGGACGAGATAGTAAAATCTATCAAAAACAACTCTGGATATTGCTCAAATGCCTGAGTAATTAACTCCTGTACTTTTTGTTTTAATGTCATATGCTATAAAAAGAGGGGACTATTAGGTCCCCTCATTATTTAATATTTTTAATAAATAACAGCACAAATGTACGATTTATTTTATTATAAATAAAACTTTGTCTATTGATAATTATATCCTTAACTTTATTTAAGCACTAATCCAGCTTTAAAAACATCATAAAAACTATACATATGAAAAAGATTCTAGTTCCAACAGATTTTTCGAATCAATCTTTAAATGCAATAAAAGCAGCTATAATATTGGCAAGAAAATCTTCAGCAGAAATAACACTTCTACATATTCTAGACCTTCCCAACCAAGGAAGTGACTCCATACACACTGGTTCAAAGGCACCTGAGGTAATATTCTTTAAAGATTCCGCAGAGCAAAAACTAAATAACCTAGCACATGACCCAATCTTCGAAGGATTAAAAATTAACACAAGTTTAATACTAGCCAAAACATACCAAGGCGTACTAAAAGCCTGCGAAACAAATCAATGTGATTTAATTATCATGGGCTCCCATGGTACAAGTGGGGTAACAGAATACTTTCTTGGATCTAACACAGAGAAAGTAGTACGTTATTCCAAAATACCCGTTTTAGTAATCAAAGGTGAAGTATCTGATTTTAAAATTACAAATTTCGTTTTCGCCTCTGACTTTAGTGAAGGAGCAAAAAAGCCATTTTTAAAAGCAATAGAATTTAGTAAAATTCTAGACTCTACTCTTACCCTTCTAATGGTAAATACTCCAAATAATTTCAAGCCCACTTACGTGGCTGAACAAATATTAGAAAACTTTCTTGAAAACATAAATCAAGAGGAGTATAATTTAGAAATTTATAACGACTTAGACATTGAAAGCGGAGTACGTAACTTCTCGAAAAAATCTAACGCAAATCTAATTGGTATAGCAACCCATGGAAGAACAGGACTCTCACATTTCTTAAACGGAAGTATTAGTGAGGATTTAGTTAATAAAGTAAATTGCTCTGTTCTAGTTTTCAGAATGGCATAAAAAGTAAAAAGCCCAAACAAAAAATTTGGGCTTTTTATTTCACATAAAAAAACTTATTTTTAAGTTATAATCTTTTTGTAATTATTTACTAGATTTTAAATAGCAAGAAAATGTTTTCTTCCCCAGAATCTCAAACCACACATATCTATTATCTATAAATATAATAATATTCTATTTCTTAGCTACGGACTCATTAACTCTTCTATTCTTAGTTTTTGTTTACAAAAATTTGCTTATTATAATTCACACAATGATTATAAATAAGGATGTAAATCAAAGTAGAGAATTTAGATTCTCCTGTTATTTTTTTAAACTCAAATAAAGTTTAAAAAATCATTTTTAGTTAAATCTTGGGACTCAGCTTTACTGTTGGCCAATCCTAGACACTTCACAAAAACCTTTTGTCCATACTGATTAAATAAAATCTCAAATAAAGTACTATTTTTACTGTGACAAATAAATTCAAC
>CANROJ010000052.1 GCA_947632215.1 uncultured Flavobacterium sp.
GAGCAGGATTCGAACCTGCGAAGGTTTCCCAACGGATTTACAGTCCGTCCTCGTTGGCCGCTTGAGTATCTCCCCATTTGGCATTTTATTTAAGTACTTTCAGTATTTTATAGAACATATTTTGTGGGGAGAGCAGGATTCGAACCTGCGAAGGTTTCCCAACGGATTTACAGTCCGTCCTCGTTGGCCGCTTGAGTATCTCCCCTGTAGCACTCAGCCTATTTTGTTGATTTCAACGCTGCAAATATAATGCTGTTTATCTAATGTGCAAGGGTTATATTGATTTTTTTTTAACTTTATTTACTCCCGTAACACTAACTATTTGGTTCTAATAATGGTACGGGAGTAATTTATTTAAAATTTATTAACTGTTTGACGAATGGCAACCAAATTCTTCATTAAATCCTCAAAGTAATCCAAATGTAACATGTTTGCTCCATCGCTTTTTGCATTAGCTGGATCAAAGTGAGTTTCTAAAAATAACCCATCTACTCCAACGGCAATACCTGCTTTTGCAACAGTGCTAATTAAATCTGGTCTTCCTCCAGTAACTCCTGAGCTTTGGTTAGGTTGTTGTAAAGAGTGTGTAATATCAAGAACTGTAGTTGCAAATTGTTTCATTTCTGGAATACCTCGATAATCTATAATCATGTCTTGGTATCCGAACATTGTTCCACGATCTGTTACCATTACATTTTCATTGGCACTATCTAAGACTTTTTGCACAGCGTGCTTCATGCTAGATGGACTCATGAATTGTCCTTTTTTTAGATTTACTATTTTTCCTGTATTAGCCGCAGCTACTACTAAATCTGTTTGTCTTACTAAGAAAGCAGGTATTTGTAATATATCAACATATTCAGCAGCTAAGGCTGCATCACTACTTTCATGAATATCAGTTACAGTTGGTACTCCAAATTCTTTTGATACTTTTTGCAAAATTTTTAAAGCTTTCAGATCTCCAATACCTGTGAAGCTATCAATTCTTGAACGATTAGCTTTTTTAAAAGAACCTTTAAATACAAAAGGGATTTTTAAATTATCGGTAACTGTTACTAGTTTTTCACAAATGCGCATTGCCATCTCTTCTGATTCAATGGCACATGGTCCGGCTAACAAGAAAAAATTGTCCGCCTGAGTATTTTTGATTAAAGGTATATTGTTAATATTCATATCTTAAGATTATTTTATTTCTTATTTTGTTTCTTGTTTTTCTTAACTTTTACTACCTCAGGTTTTAAAATTCCTTTTTTGCTTTCTACGGCTTTGTTTGATTGAGTAAAATAAGCTACTACTGCTACAATAACAACTCCAAAAGATAAGTTGTTAGTAACCCCATTTCTAAGGAATAAATCAAATGAGGAGTTTTTAATTGTCTCTTCTATCGGCATGCTAGTTTGGGTTTGTAAAGCAGTACGAAGGGTAGACATAAAGTCTGGGGTAACTTGATTAAAGGTAATATATTGAACGATTGGAAAGAAAAATGTGATCATAATACACATTACTAATCCACTAAAGAATGCTTTTTGCCAAGTGATAACTCCCTTGTAATATTCTATTTTCTTTTGTCTGATGCCCAGGTAGTAAATCAAAATCAAAACCAAGTTAAACAAAACATCAAAACCCACCACATAGCGTATTTTATCTTGGGTGTGAAAACCTAAAGATTTAATCATAAACATCCATAACAATGCAGCTAAAGTAGCAATGGCTGCCCACTTAAATTCAATCGAGTATTTCCTCATTATATCTTTTTGTAAATAATAGGTAAAAGTAAAGGTTTTATTTTAGAGGTTAAAATATATTTTATTTTGATTTTATTTCTTAAATTTAGTTGTACATTTAAGTTCTGTTCAATAAAATCACCATAAATTTTGTGATTGTTTAAAACTCATCTATAAAACATATATAATATGAAAAAATTAGTTTTGATTAGGCATGCTAAATCTTCTTGGGACACTATTATGATTGACAAAGATCGTCCCTTGTCAAATAGAGGAATAAAGGATGCGCATTTAGTTTCTTCACTCTTAAATGAGCAATTACCTGATAAATATATAATATGGTCTAGTATAGCTAAAAGATCTAAGGAGACCGCAATTATTTTTGGACAAAACATGGATCTTAATCTAGATTGTATTATTTTAAAACCAGAAATATATACTTTCGAACTTAAAAATCTCGAAAAAGCCATTAAAACATGCTCTAATACTTATGATACCTTAATTCTTTTTGGACATAATAACGCAATAACGAAATTTGTTAATAAATTTGGTAATATATTTTACAATAATATTCCAACTAGTGGTGTTGTAATTATTAACTTTGACACTGATGACTGGCAGAGTATTAAAAATGGCGCTATTGAATTAACCATATTTCCAAGAGATATTAAAAATAATGAGCAATAAAGTACCTAAGTTTACCTATATAGATAGAGAAAAAAGCTGGCTTTCTTTTAACGAAAGAGTATTACAAGAAGCTGCTGATTCCACTGTGCCACTATTAGAGCGTTTGCGATTTATTGGAATATTTTCCAATAATTTAGATGAGTTTTTCCGTGTTCGCTACGCTACAATAAGACGCATGACATTAACAGGGCAAAGCAATAGACGCCTTGGCAGTGGTATGGTAGTAATCGATTTGCTTTCTGATATAACTAAAAGAGTTATTGAATTACAAAATGAGAGTCTGCGTATTTTAAAAGAAGTAGAAACCAAATTAGAGCAAGAAAAAATATTTATAGTAGATGAGAAACAAATCAATGAGGAGCAACAAGCTTTTGTAAAAGACTTTTTTCTGCATGTAGTTTCTCCCGATTTAGTGACTATTATCTTAAGCAATTTAGCCGAGTTTCCCCTGTTAAGGGATACCCACGGATATTTAGTTGTTAAGCTTTCCTTAGATAAAAATTTAGTAAAAAAGCATTCTACGGGTAAAAGTAAAAAATTACTTCCACCTATCATGTATGCTATAATTGAAATTCCTAATACTATAAATCGCTTTGTGGAGTTGCCAAGTAAGGACGGAGAAAAGTATATCATCATGTTAGATGATATTATTCGTTTTAACTTGGAGTCTATTTTCAATATTTTTGATTATAAGGCGGAATCTGCTCATATGTTAAAAGTTACAAGGGATGCAGAGCTGGATTTCGACACTGATTTACACAAAAGTTTTATAGAAAAAATATCAAGTGGGGTAAAAGATAGAAGAGATGGATCGGTAGTTCGCTTTGTTTATGACACAGAGATGGAACTAGATACGCTTCGATTCCTACTTGAAAATATTGAAATTGAATTAAATGACAGTATAATTCCTGGGGGCAGATATCACAATAGAAGGGATTATATGAAATTCCCTAATCTTGGAAGACATGATTTAGCTTACCCTGCTTTAGTGCCTTTAGCAGTACCAGGATTAAGCCTAGAGACCAGTATTTTCCAACAAGTACAAAAAAAGGATTACTTAGTGTCAACCCCCTACCAGAGTTTTGCCTATTTGGTTCGTTTTTTAAGAGAGGCTGCTTTGGATCCTCAAGTTCTTTCTATAAAGATTACTTTATATCGATTAGCTAAGAATTCACAAATCATTAGCTCTTTGATAAATGCAGTTAAAAATGGAAAGAAAGTAATTGCTCAAATTGAATTACAAGCCAGGTTTGATGAGGCTAGTAATATTTATTATTCCGAATTAATGCAAAGTGAAGGAGTTAAGCTTATTTTTGGTGTTAAGGGTTTAAAAGTACATAGTAAAATATGCGTGATTGAGCGACTTGAGCACAAAAAAATTAAAAGATATGGATTTATCTCCACAGGTAACTTTAATGAAAGTACAGCTAAGGTATACACCGATGTAACCCTTTTAACTGCTAATAGTGGTATCTTAAAAGATGTATCCAAGGTTTTTGATTTTCTACAAGTCAATTATAGAGTGCTAAAATATAAACATCTTTTAGTTTCTCCCCATTATACTCGTAAGAGCTTTTACAAGCTTATTGACAGGGAGATAAAAAATGCAAAAGAGGACAAGCAAGCATATATTCGTCTTAAAATGAATAGCTTATCGGATTTAAAGCTTATTGATAAATTGTATGCGGCAAGTAATGCAGGAGTTAAAATACAACTAATAGTTAGGGGTATTTGTTCTTTAATTCCTGGAGTTAAAGGCATGAGTGAAAATATCGAAGTAATCAGTATTGTAGATAGATTCTTAGAACATTCTCGAATTTATATTTTTGCTAATGAAGGAAATCCTGATATCTATATTTCTTCAGCCGACTTTATGACAAGAAACTTGGACGAAAGAGTAGAGGTAACTTGCCCTATTTATGATCAAGAAATTCGACGTGAGCTAATTGATACTTTTAACATTGGATGGAATGGTAACTATAAAACACGTATGATTACTCAGGATAGTTCTAATGAGTACCGATCAATTGAAGGTAAGGAAATATTCCACTCACAAAAACAAATGTATAACTATTACAAGGACAAATTGTCCAACGACAACTAATATGCTCAAAATAAGAAAGTTTGCAGCCATTGATATAGGCTCTAACGCAATGCGTTTACTTATTGTAAATATTATAGAAGAAAAAGGCAAGCCACCATTATTTAATAAAAGTTCATTAGTAAGAGTGCCAATTCGTTTAGGTCAAGATGCTTTTACTAATGGTTTTATCACACCCGAATTAAGCAATCGAATGATTGATGCCATGAAGGCTTTTTATTTGTTAATGAAAGTCAATAAAGTAGAGCGCTATATGGCCTGTGCCACTAGTGCAATGCGTGAGAGTGAGAATGGGCAGCAAATAGTAGATTCTATATACGAGCAAAGCAAGATAAAAATCAGTATCATAGACGGTAAGAAGGAGGCTATGATTATTGCTGCTTCTGACCTTAAGAATTTTATTAATAGTGACAAAGCGGTGATGTACGTAGATGTTGGAGGTGGTAGTACAGAACTAACTTTATTCAACCACGGTAAACTAATTGCCTCAGAGTCCTTTAAAAATGGAACTGTACGCCTTATCAATGATATGGTTTCTGCTCAGGTATGGCATGATATGGAATCATGGATTAAAAACCAAGTCAAAGACTTAGAACAGGTAACTGTAGTGGGCTCTGGAGGAAACATCAATAAAATATTTAAACTCTCAGGTAAATTACAAGAAAAACCTTTAAGTTATAGCTATTTAAACAATCAGTACAATATGTTAAGTGATATGTCTTATGAACAAAGAATATCTAACCTAGCCCTTAATCCTGATAGAGCGGATGTAATTATCCCTGCACTTAGAATTTATCGAAATGCTATGAAATGGAGTGGTGCCAAACGAATATATGTACCAAAAATAGGAGTGTCTGATGGTATTGTCAAGGCAATTTACTTTGAGACCATTGGATTAAAATACCAAGAAATTAGTTTTTAAAATTTTTCTATAGCCCCGAGTCCAAATAGGGCAAAATCATATTTAACTGGATCCAATGAGTCCAGTTTTTTTAATTCTAGATCTAATTCAGCTAAAGCTTTAGCATCATTTACCTTTCGATGTAATAAGCCTAGTTTTCTGGCTACATTTCCAGAATGTACATCTAAAGGACAAGATAAACTAGACATAGGGATCTTTGTCCAAATACCAAAGTCAACTCCCTTATTATCATTTCTAACCATCCATCGTAAAAACATATTGATTCGTTTAGCTGCAGAGTTTTTTAAAGGGTCAGAGATATGTTTTTGACTACGAGGTAAGTGTTCTATCTCAAAGAAGGTGCTTTTAAAATTAGAGATAGATTTTTGAAGATCCATCGGATACTGACTAAAAATAGTTTCTAAACCACCTTTATTGGTATAAATATTCTTTAAAGCTCTTAGGAAAGTTTTAAAATCTTCTGCGTTAAATGTTCTATGAACAAAATGTGGCATATTATCTAGATCCGACTCAGTATGTTCCATCACAAAGTCATAAGGAGAATTCCCCATTATTTGCATCATTTTATTGGCATTGTTAACAATCATCTTGCGATTCCCCCAAGCGATAGTAGCACTTAAAAAACCTGCAATTTCAATATCTTCTTTTAAAGTATATAAATGAGGTATTCCTATTGGATCAGCTTCAATAAAGTCAGGAGTATTGTATAAGTCTACCTTTTGATCTAAAAATTCTTTGAGTTCAATTTTGTTCATACAGCTAATTAAATAAGTAGTTTTCCGTCTTGCATAACTAGTTTTCTATCTGCCATATCTGCTAATTGCTCATTATGGGTAACAATAACAAATGTTTGACCTAGTTTATCCCTTAATTGAAAAAACAGCTCATGTAAACTTTGAGCAGTTGCGGTATCTAGATTTCCAGAAGGTTCATCGGCAAAAATAACTTCAGGACGATTAACTAAAGCTCTAGCAACAGCAACTCTTTGTTGCTCTCCACCAGATAGTTCAGATGGAAAATGATTTATTCGGTGCTCCAAGGATAAGTATTGTAATAATTCTTTGGCATGTTGTTCTACTTCCTTTTTGGGTTTATTAGCTATAAGACCCGGTAGACAAACATTCTCTAAGGCTGTAAATTCAGGTAAAAGCTGATGAAATTGAAAAATAAAACCAAGGTTTAAATTACGGAACCTAGAAAGCTCTTTGTCACTTAAAGACAACACGTTGGTGTTATTTATTATCAAAGATGTCGATGGGTTATTTTGTGGTTTATCTAGGGTACCTAGAATTTGTAGTAAAGTGGTTTTCCCAGCTCCACTTGCCCCCACAATGGATACAACTTCACCTTTTTTAATGTGTAAATCAACTCCTTTAAGAACTTCTAAGTCTTGGTATTTTTTATGAATATTTACAGCTTTTATCATTTGTATGCAAAAATTTATTATAGACAAAGTAACGATTTTAAAATAGATAAATGCAGTAATTTAGCAAGTATTTATATCTTAAAATCACTAACTTTACAAAGACTATTTATTAAAATAACAAGTTTACTATTCATGGAAAAACAAAATTTAGATACCGCTATATTCGCCGGAGGGTGTTTCTGGTGCACCGAGGCAATATTTAAAAATTTAAAAGGGGTAGAAGAAATACTTCCTGGTTATACCGCGGGTAAGATCCAGAAGCCTACTTATGAACAAGTATGCCAAGGGGATACTGGACATGCTGAAGCAGTAAAGATTAAATTTAATCCTAATGAAGTTAATTATATCGAATTGTTAGAGATCTTCTTCTCAACTCATAATCCTACTACTTTAAATAGACAAGGAGAAGATGTAGGAACTCAATATAGAAGTGAAATATTCTATTTAGACGAGCAGCAAAAAAACATCGCCCAAGAGTACATGGATATCCTTACTCAAGAGAAGGTGTTTCCAGAGCCTATTGTAACGCAATTATCTAAAGCCTCAACTTTTTACGTTGCGGAGGATTATCATAAAAATTACTTTGAACTTAAAGGAGGACAAAATCCTTATTGTCAAATGGTAGTAAAACCTAAAGTAGAGAAATTCTTAACCAAGTATGCTAATAAATTAAAATAAGCACCTTAGATTTTATGTTAGATAGCAAGTCCATTAAATATAGACAACTTTTCTTTAGTATCGTATTAGATCTAGTGGGGATGCTAAGTTATAGCGTTCCTGTTCTAGGAGAGTTCTCGGATGTTATATGGGCTCCTATTTCTGCTTTTTTATTAGCAAAGATGTATCCTGGCAAGATAGGAAGAGTAGGGGCATTGGTAAATTTTATTGAAGAAATTAGTCCCGGAACTGATATTATCCCTGCATTTACCCTTACTTGGATGTATATATACATATTTAAAAAGAAATAATACTTGTATTATTCATAAAATATTCTTAAATTTATTAAGGTTTTGTAAAAAGAACTATTTGCTATAGCAGCACAACACTAAATTTAAAAATAGTATTTATGAAAAAAATTCTAACATTAGTATTTGCATCTATTCTCTTATTTGCATGTAGTGAAACTAAAAACAGTAAAGTATTAGGAGACAAAAAGGCAGGAGAATCTTTAACAGGATGGTATTATTATCATTTAACTCAAAGCCAATTTGATTCTATTCCAACACTTTTAAATGCAGAGGATTTTACTAAATCTCAACAAAATGAATTAATTGGTATAATTAAAGATAGACAAGAGAAGTTTGGTGCAATTAAGTCTTTTAATCTAAAAGATTGGCAACAAACAGAGAGTAATAAAAAGGAAAAAACTAAAGATTTTTTATTTGAATACGAAGTAAATTACCAGGATAAAACTGTTGTAGAGAAAATCTTTGTAGAGAAAAAAGGAAATACATTAAAAATTACTGGAATAGAGTTTAATTAACTAAAAAAAACAATCTGGGGTATACTTAATTATAAGTATACCCCAGTTCTTTTATTGTAAAAACTCGTTGATTACTTCTTGCATTTGTTCTACTGTAGCTACTTGTAAGTCAGGATGGTTTTTTAACCATTGTGCATTAGAGATCGTTAAATCTTCTTGTATTTGCTCAAAACTATTGTCCTCAATAAGTTTTATAAGCTCTTTATCGGCGTTATAAGGCTTTTCTAAGAACTTTGCTAGTTTAATTTTACTAAGAGCTTTAATTCTCCTTTGCTGTTTTTGGAAGTACTCTAAATATTCTTGGTTTCCAATGGCTTGAAGACCTGAATCTATAATTTCAATAATATCTGTATCCCATTTACTTTGGTGTACAAAACTAGCTAAACCCTCTTGTTTTAATATTGTGTAAAAATAATCTACACAATAGCTAGCAAAAGCATCGGGATGTAATTCGTCATCATTAACTTGATTAGCTCTTAAAAAATTTATTACAGAAATATTTGATGCAATCACATCAGAATCTTGTGCTTCAAATCCACTTTTAGAAATTAAAATAGAAGGAAATTCTCTCATTTTAAGTTGATTTTATTTTATAATATAGCAAAGATACGCAAAAGATTAAGTAGTAGAAATCCCCAGGGTATAGCTAATGAAATCTTTATTAATTCTCCAGGATATAATAAGATATTAGTCCCATCGAGAGTCTAGGTTTACTTTAGCTAAATAGTTTTTTAGTAGAAAATAAAAAAAGGCTATTGTGTTTTTTACACAATAGCCTTACTATATTAATTTTTTTGCTCCTTGTTAAAATATACTAAGTAGTAGTACATTTGTTTTTCTTCATCCCAGCCCTTTTCTACAAACTTGTCTGCGCTTTCAGGGTTTATAAAATCTAATTTTATTTGAATATTAGTATCCAAGTTAATTACATTTTTGATTTTCTTTCTCGCGTCAGATACTGCATTATTAGCAATAGGGAAAGTGGTGGTATCCTCGATACTATATTTCTCTCCTTTATCTACTTTGTAGTTCTTAAACTCGCTAATTAAATCTGGATTATCAATTACCTCGTTGATAAAGTTTGTTTCTTCGAATTCGTCATTTTTAGCAAAATAGTTCACCGAGCGATTCATAAACATAACTTCTTCTTTTTTATCCTCTGCTGGAAGGACAACTTCTTTAGCAAAGTCTTGACAAAATTTCAAATATTTTTTTGTCATAAAAGTTTCATCTTGGAAGATATCCACAGATAAGAAGTGTTCTAACCAATAGCGAGCATCGTATTTGTTGCTATCTACTGTTAATATTTTGTAACCTTCTTCTTTCTTATGATTAAAGATGATACAACCTTTATCTAATTTATTAAGATTAATTCCCTGTTGAAGAATCATCTCTAAATTAGTTTGATTTTCTTGGAATTGTAAGAAATCAGCTTTAATCTCACTTTTGAATACACCAATGGCATCCACTATATTGTTATCAATAGATACATTGGTAAAATAACATACGTATACTTCACCGTTTTTAATATGGGGATGATTAGATTGTTCAAATAAATGCTTTGTAATCTTCTTAGATACTTCATGAACATTTTCTGCAGAAGGTGCATTAAATACCTGCTCTACTAGATTGTGCATTTCATTGAATTCTAAATCGACATCATGGGCGAATTGATAGTAGTTTTCTTCTTTCTCACGAAATGGTTTAAAGAAATATTCTTTTAGTAATGGAGCAATCTCATCGTTTAATTTGTGAGGATCATTAGAAAGAAAGTAGACTTCGTTTCTGCTTTTATTACCTACACGATGTATAGAAAGAGTCTCAATATGGGCATTAAATAAATTAATCATAACAACATTAGTTAGAAATAGACCAACTAAGGTCTATTAAAAATTAAAAAAATAAAAGTAAAGTCTTAGTTCCAATTATCCTCTGGATAATCAAAATCTTCAAAACTATCATCCCCGTCGAAAATGTCAAAATCTTCAGAATCAAAATCATCTTCTAAATCAGAATCCATTGATTCACTAGTGAAATTTTTAGTAGGCATTGAATCTGGCAATTCTCCATGAGAGAATAGTACACTAGGGTAGGTAAGTGATGGTTCATGATCCTCTATAGCGCCAAGCTCTACAAAGAAAGTCCACATACTCATAAAATCATATACATAGATGATTTTAGTTTGATCTTTATCTAATACTTGGTTGATCATAGTAGAGGCCATGGCCAAAGAAGAATCATCTTCTCCCATATCAAATAAAGATATTTCTTGGTCGGCTTGTTGCCACTGATCATCACAAAGGTAGAAAGAGGCAGCCTCCATTCCATCAAAACCAAATGCATTTACAATAGCATTGTGAAAATCTTCTAACGTATCTTCTTCTAAAATAGCGATATCTCTAAATATATCCTCTTCCGTATCAAGAATTACTCTGAATTTATATACCATATTATTGTGTAGATTAAAGCGCAAATTTAAACTTATTATTTGTTTAAAGACAATATTTAGGGTCCTTTTTACATGTTTTTTATTTCTATTTGAAAAGGATTGAGCATCAGTTTTCTAGCCTAAGGGCTAAAAGCATTCTATCAAAATATCATAGCTTTTGTCAAAACTTTTTATTTAGTAGTTGCTAATTTGTAAGGGTTAGAGTAAATTGTGAAAATTTTGTTAGAATTACTTTTGGTCTTGTTTTTTTATTTGGCATAATTAGTTAGTACCACAGTGATTGATGGCGTATTTAAAGAAAATTAAAGAGCAGTAGATATAGTTAAAATAACTATAAAAGCTTTAGAAATACAATTGAGTACACAAATTCAACAATTGGGTATGAACTTTTTTTCTAAGCTGATTTTTTGCTACACATTTGTAGTAATAAAAAACTAACCAACTATGAAAATCATATTAATTGGAGCCTTACTTTTATGTGAAATAGCCTTTACAATTGTAGAAAAAGTATGGAGGATTCCTAGCTTAGAATTAACAGAGAGTGTATTAAATAAATCTGTAATTGAATCACATGATGAACAAGAACAACAATTCGAATCGGCTAATAGTTAATCTATTTGTCATTATTTTAATTTTATTTATCTTTTTCAAAAAGATATTAAAATTAGATTCCTTAAGCTGGTTTACCTTCTTGGGCTATATAGTATTTTATCTAGGAATAGTTGCCCTTATAAACATGGCTTTTATAACAAAATATAGAACAAGGTTAGTGGAGTATATTCAAAAGGATAGATCTAATATTGTGTGGGCTACTTTAGTTATTAGCTTTAGCAATTTTATTGTAGTTTTTATTCTAGCTGTATTTTTAAAACTTTTTCATAGCTATATTATCTTAGATTATAATCTTTGGAACACTGCATCTTTTGGAGGTTTTTTTAAACCTGTTTTTAATTTTAGTTTTTCCATAACTCTTCTATATGCCCTATTTGTTTATATAAAACTAAATAATTTAGCAAGTTTGCAAAAAGTAGAGCAACAAAAGGAAATTGTTGTAAATGTCTCTGCACAGTATGAGAGTTTAAAAAATCAATTAGATCCACATTTTCTATTTAATAGTTTAAATGTTCTGAGTTCATTAATTGAAGAAAATCAGGAAAAAGCTGTGTTATTCACTTATTCTTTATCCAAAACATATCGTTATATTTTAGATCAGAAAGATAAAGATTTAGTGCCTTTAGAGCAAGAATTGGAGTTTGCCAAGACTTATATAGAATTACTTCAAATGCGCTTTGAAGATAGCTTAATCTTTGAAATACCTGAAGTTATAGACCAGCAAGGAGCCAAAGTAGTACCTCTTTCTTTACAACTTTTACTAGAGAATGCTATAAAGCATAATAAAGCAACCGAGCAACAACCAATTGTCATTCGTATAGAAGAGCATAGTAATGGTTATTTGGTAGTTGAGAATAATTTAAATAAAAAGAAGATTTTAGAACAAAGACAGGGTATAGGCTTAAGTAATATTACCAAACGCTATAGTTTTTTAAGTTCTAAACCAGTTAAAATTGAGCAAGATCAGCATAGTTTCAAAGTAAGTATTCCTATTTTAACTAAAGTATATCAGCATATGCATATTATAGAAGAAGAACAAAATGACCAAGAGTTGCTTAAACAAGCAAAACAAAGAGTTACTAAAATAAAAAAGTTTTACTCACATTTAACCGTATTTATTATGACCAATTTGTTCTTAGTGAGTCTTAATTTACTTACTTCTCCAGATTTTTTATGGAGTTTGATTGTTGTTTTCGCATGGGCTATTGGTTTAGTTACTCAATTTATGAAAGTTTATAATTATAATATCTTCTTAGGAGAGGATTGGGAGGAAAAGCAGATTAAAGAATATATGAATAGAAAGAAATAAATACTAACAAAGTCTAGGGTGTGACTTGTCAATAAATATTTAATATTAAAATAATTACTATGTCTATACAACGAATTGTCATAATTGAAGATGAAAAGCCTGCAGCTAGGTCCTTAGAGAGGAAATTAAAAGCTCTAGGTTACCAAGTAGATACTTATTTATCTTCCGTTGAAGAATCTGTGGAGTATTTTCAAAATAATACTCACCCTGATTTAATCTTTTTGGATATTCAATTAAGTGATGGACTTTCTTTTGAAATATTTGAAAAGGTTATTATTCACAGTGCTATTATATTTACAACAGCTTATGATGAGTATGCTCTAAAGGCTTTTAAATTAAATAGCATAGACTATTTATTAAAGCCTATCGGTCAACAAGAACTAAGCTTTTCTTTAAATAAATATATAAGTACAAATGGACCGCTGAACAACTTAACTGACAAGTTACAAGTCTTTCAGGATTTAATGAACAAAGAGGTGTCTACTACTAGTTTTAAAGAGCGTTTTTCAGTTAAAATAGGCACGCAGATAAAAGTTATTACCCTAGATGATATAATGTGTTTTTTTAGCGAAAACAAGGCAACCTATATTAAAACGGTAGAGGATAGGAACTATCTTATAGATCATTCTTTAGAGGTTTTAGAAAAATCTCTAGATCCTAAACTTTTTTTCAGAATTAATAGAAAGTATATCATCGCAATCAAAAGTATTCAGGATATTCACACTTACTCTAATTCTCGATTGATTGTCAATCTAAATAATTACCAAAGTGAAGATTTGATTGTAAGTAGAGAGAAAGTTAATGACTTTAAACTTTGGCTGGAATAAATAATAAGATAAAATATCACAGAGCTTAAAAGAGGGCATATTTTAAAATAAAAATACACCAGTCAAAATGAGGTAGAACTAAGCTGTTTAATTAATGGGCCTATTATTTCTAAATTAGTTACTAAGCTCAATTATAGACATGCCAATTTTATTAGTCTTATTTTTCAGGTGTTTACCCACTCATAGATAGAATCTTTTTGTTATTCTGTTTTATTGATTTATTAAGAACTATTGTCTTTATATCAAAGATCATACAGGCAATGCTTGACGCTTATTTGTTAAACTCATACTCTTCAGTGAAGATGTTCTTTTGTAGTTTAGAGCTTCTAAAACACTTAATAAAATTACAAAAGCTGTAATATTTATAAAAAAAGAGCATTATTTTATTTTAATTTCTGTACTTTAGCTAATTACTTTACTACCTATAGTAGAGTAGATGTAGCTTCTTTGTATTTATAGGAAGCTGCGCTATAAATAGAAAAAGGGAAATTTAAAATCAATCAAAAAAACAAAATGAAAAAAATTAGCGTTTTATTAATTTCTTGTGTTGCTTTATTTAGTTGTTCTAAAAGTAATACAATTGAAATCAAATCCACGGATGACTCTTTAAATGATAAGAAAATTGAAGTAATTACAATGGATGAAGGAGCTCCAGAACCTGTTGTTGTTGCTAGTGGTATAATTAAAGATGGTAAATTGAGTCTTGAGAATCCATTCCAAGGAGTTGAAGAAGCTTTTATTAGAGTAGAAAACCAACAGAATATGGGAGTTTTCTTTATTGGTGAACCTGGACAAATTACTATTTCAATGGATGCAACCGATCCTAAGAATAATGTAGTTGGTGGAACATTAAGCAATCAACAAGTACAGGATTTTCAAAATCTTATGAATCCTAAGGTTGAAGCAATCATGAATTTTAGTAGTGAAAATGGAATGGAATTAATGACTTTGTCTCAAAGTAACAATCCAGAGGATAAAGAAAAATTAGCTGAGTTAGATCAAAAACAAAATGATTTAATGAGTGATATGACTCAGACTGTAGAGAACTTTAAACAAGAGAATCCTACATCTCCTATTTCTATGATTCTACTTATGCAGGATGCTTCAGATCCAAGTAAGGATATCCAAGAAACATTAGCTACTTTTGAGGCTTTTCCTGAAAATTTAAAAAGCTCAAAATTAGGATTGAAAACTAAAAATGTTATCGATCAAAAAATAGAGAAAGACAGTAAAAGTTTACAAGTAGGACAGAAGCTACCAGATTTCAAGGCTCTTACTCCTGATGGAAAAGAACTTACTTTAGACCAATTCATGGATGGTAAGAAATTAGTTTTAGTTGATGTATGGGCTGCTTGGTGTGGACCATGTCGTCAAGAGAATCCTAATGTTGTTAGTACTTACAATCAATTTAAAGATCAAGGGTTTGACATTATTGGGTATTCTTTAGACAAAACTAAAGATGCTTGGGTAGCAGCTATTGACAAAGATAACTTAACTTGGACACAAGTAAGTAACTTGCAATTCTGGGAAGATCCAATTGTTGCAGATTACGGTATCGAAGGAATTCCTGCTAATTACTTAATCGATCAAAATGGTGTTATCGTAGCCCAAAACCTACGTGGTGCTGCTTTAGGTGAGAAAGTACAGGAAATCTTAAGCCAACAATAAGAAATAAAGTAATACAAATAATAAAAAAGCTGCTTGGGAATTATCCGAAGCAGCTTTTTTTATTATAAGATTCTTTAACTAATCTAAGAGTGCTTCTTGTTATTAAATTAAAGCAATTAGAAAGCCGCTAAACTATAAAAACAAAAACG
>CANROJ010000053.1 GCA_947632215.1 uncultured Flavobacterium sp.
ACATAGTTTACATAGTTAGTAATTTAGCTTATAAAGATATAAAATACAGGCAAAAAACTTCTTTTTACCCTTAATATTTTTTGTTAACCATAAATATGCTTAAATTTAAAGAACTAAACCAAAACAATATAAAAATGATACATACAGAAAAAACCTTATCCCAAGTAATAAATATCTTAAAAGAAAGAGGATATACAGCTGACTTTAATCTTTTACAAATTGATGATATTGATCAAAAAAACCATGAACTAGGAGAATTAGAAGATTTAGTAGTGGAGAAAATTTACCGTTTTGCACCACAAAATGATGCCGATGATGAATCTATACTATATGCAATATGTAACACAAAGAATAAAGTCAAAGGTGTATTTGTAAACGGATATGGTATTTCCTCTAGTGCTAGCTCTTCTGAAATAATAGATCAAATAAGAGTTGATATACTAGATGAAAGGGATGATTGGGCCAAATAAGGTCCCGCATAGAAGTGAAATAAAACAAAAACAAGTAAAGAGTTATAAAGCTTTACAATAAGATGCACAATAGCCCAAAAAAGAGCTAGTAGTGGCACTGACTATCAGGGCAGTAAAGTTTTACTTAATTTTTATTAACCCTTAGAGAAACAACACTCAATGAAATTAGAATTAAAAGAATTACATCAAGGCGCTGCAGAGTTAAGTGCTAAAGTACTTTTTACAGGTACAACTGGTAAAACAACTAGCATTAGTTTGAAAAAAGATGCCATTTTAAAAGAACATATCACAGCCACTGATGCCCTGTTACTATGCGTGCAAGGAGTCATAGAATATAATCAAGTTGGACAAGATCCTCAGCTACTTTACCCTGGTGAGTATGTAAATATTCCCGCTAATATTAAACACCACTTAGTAGCTAAAGAAGACTCTCAAGGAGTACTACTAAAATAGACAGAGCAATTCTATCTTTATTTAAATATGTCAGCGTTGACTAAGTTTTTAGAAAAACACTATAGACTATAGAAACAATAGGCTTTTTCCCACTTGCGAAAAAGCCTATTGTTTTATAATTGGTTTAGGGTATAACTGGGTTTTGTGATCTAATTAATGATATATTAAAGAAAGATAACAAAGACAATGTACTACCCCTAAAAACCTTCGAGAATTTAATGTAGTTTACAGTGTAAAACGCGGGTTAAAAAAAGCTCCCCTTAAGGTCTTATTCTTAAGGGGAGCTAAGAGCATAACAACTATTATCAATGTTTTATTAACTTTGTATTTTTCTATTTTTATTACATATTTTGTAAATAATAAATGGAGCGGCTACAGTACCTATAAAACTACATACTAAAATAACCATATAAGTTTTACCCTGTGCTGCGTTCATAAAAGAAGGTACAGAGAAGGCAGCAATTAAAGCTAAGACGGACATAATGAGACCTGCTCCTCCGAAGAGTATTTTACCTATTTTTCCTCCCGGAACCGCGTAATCTCTTGGAGCATCCGGGTGACGGAAAATAACGACAAAATAGGCAATAAAAAATAGTGTATAGGCACTCAAGTAAATCAATACTGTAAGAGAAATTGCCGTTTGAAACGAAATATTTGCACTAGAGTTTCCCGAACCAAAAGTAAGAACGGCTGCCCAAATAGTTACAATTACCCCTTGAATATATAAAATATAGGTAGGCACGCCATGGCTGTTCTTCTTAGAGAAAAACGATGGTAAATAGCCCTGGTCAGCGGCATACTGCAATCCTGAGGTTGGTCCCACAACCCATGAAGATACCTGTCCAAAGATTCCAAAACAGATCAGACATCCTATAATAATTACGGCCCAAGAATTCTTACCCGGAGAAATCAATACTCTAAAGGCGTCAATTAAACCTTCGTTAGAAGAAATATCACCGGTTAATACCATTGCTAAAATACTTCCTCCTAGAGTAAGAAGCACTACTCCTACCACAACTAAGGCAATCATGATAAGTGGATAGCTTCTTTTAAAGTTATTTAATCCTACTGCATGTGGCGCTGAGGCCTCTACCCCCATATAGGTTAATACAAAGGCTGTCATGGCAGCTAAATTGCCGTCTTTAGGGAAGAAGTCAACTCCCGTAAAATTAGTAGACACTGGGTGGCCTTTACTAAAGTAAATAATAGCCAAAACGGTCAATGCTGCAACGGGAACAATAATCCCTAAAGTAAAGGCATACTTGGCGATCTTGGTTGTAAATTCAGTACCTCTGAATTGAATAAATGTGGTGCTCCAAAATAAAACCAAAACAACTAAGAACTTAACCCAAGGAACTTGGTTAATCACTGGAATATCAAAAATAGAAGCTAATACCCCAATAATAAAATAAAACATTGTCACGAATCCAACGGTAATTTGAAACCATTGAAAAAACAAAGCTGCAAATCCAACTGGAGCTCCTAAGGGTTTTCCAACCCAGGAAAAGATCCCTCCATCGGAGTAGCCTTTAATGGTGGCTAACTCTGCTGCACATAAGGCAACGGGTAAAAACCATAGAGCACCACAGAGAATTAGATAAAAAATTAAAGTTTGTCCACTTTGAGCGAACGTAGGATACTCGTAAACGGTCAAAAACAAGGAAGCAGTCATTGCAAAGAATGCAAACTTACTTATAGACCCCGGTCCTGAGAGTGGCTTAGCGCCTTTAGCGTCTGAAGGAGCGCTAGAATTGTTTTGTTCTGCCATTTCTAATAATTATTATAGTTAATAAAAAAGAAAATTTACATTCTTACTATTTCATATATATAGCACAGTACTACTCAAAGGTCTTTTGACTTACATAGAAAGCGAAAGCCTTATAACCCTAGAGCTCAACTGTATTAGAAGCATTTAGAAAAACCCCTTATTCACTCAAATATATGATTTTATATTATAAATATCAACAAAATATAAAAATATATTTAAACTATCCTAACACAAACTAAATAAACAAGAATTACCAAAAAACTACTTAACACTATTTATGATAAAAATTAACAGCTCTAATCAAGACAGTGTGTATACACTTGTAACAGATAATCTCAGAAATAACAACTCTATAACCCACAAAAAAGCCATAATGCCCTTAAGTAAATGACATTATTTACTTAAGGGCATTATGGCTTCTTTTTTTTAAAAAACTACTTATATTTTCTATTATAGAGCTTAAAGACTACAAAAGGGGCTACTAGAGTAAGGATAAAGCATATTACTAAAAGAATAACGTAGGTCTTTCCCTGCTCTGGAGTCATCGAACTAGGAATAACAAAGGCAAAACCAATAGCTAATAAAGACATCAAAAGTCCTATAGAGGCTATAGCTATCTTTGCATATTTCCCACCGGGAACCTCATAATCTCTAGGTAAGTCTTGATATTTAAAAAGAACTACAAAATAAGATATAAAAAATAGTACATAGGCACTCAAATAAATAAGAACCGTTAAAGAAATAGCAGTTTCAAAAGAGATATTTGCCTCTCCACCTGAGCCAAAGGTTAATACCCCTGCCCAAATAGTTACAATTATTCCTTGAATAAAAAGAATATATATCGGAACCCCATTTTTATTTTGCCAATTAAAACGCTTAGGTAAAAGTCCCTTTTGCGCAACGTACTGCAAACCTGCCGTAGGAGATACAATCCAAGAGCTAACCTGTCCTATAATACCAAAGCAAATCAAACATCCCAGTAAGACTACCGCCCAAGAATGATCCTGGGCACCTACTAAAATTTTCACAGCATCCATTAATCCTTCATTGGAAGAAATACTGCCTTGTAAAACCATAGAAACAACACTTCCTCCTATAGTACTTAAAGCAATCCCTACGATGACCAAAGCGATCATAATCAAAGGGTAGTTACGTTTAAAATTAACTAACGAGGTAGCATTGGGAGCTGAAGCCTCTACCCCCATATAGGCCAAAATGAAAGCCGTTAAGGCTGAAAAATTTTCTAGCTTAGGGAAAAAGGGCTTACTTGTAAAATCATCAGATATAGGATTTCCTTTTCCAAAGTAAACAATAGCAAGAACTAGCATAACTAGAACTGGTAATATAATTCCGATAGAAAAGGCATATTTAGAAACAGTAGCCGTGTAGCCGGTTCCTTTAAATTGGGCCAAAGTAATAACCCAGAACATACCTACTACCAAGGAGAACTTCACCCAAGGGTTATCATTAAAAGAAGGGATATCTAAAATAGTGGCTAAAGTTCCAATGACAAAATAAAGCATGGTAACAAATCCTACTGTTACTTGAAACCACTGAAAAAACAAAGCGGCAAATCCCATCTTAGTACCTAATGGATTACCAACCCAAGAGAAAATCCCACCAGATTGGTTCTCTTTTATAGTTGCTAATTCAGCAGAGCATAAAGCAACGGGTAAAAACCAAAAAAGTCCACATGCCACAAGGAAAAATATTAATCCCTTGCCACTTTGAGCAAAAGTTGGATACTCGTAAACTGTCACAAAAAGGGAAGCTGTCATGGCAAAAAATGCAAATTTGCTCAATGACTTAGGATTATTTAAAACAGTTGAATCGGAACTAACCGGATTACTCATAAGACGCAATTTTATTTACAACAAACTCTGTTTTATCTACCATAGTCTAGCCAAAGCTCAAAAATAGATAGAATATAATTACTTAAAAGATGCTGCTATGTTTAACAATATATAAAATTATACACTTTGCAATTATTGGATCAGTACAGCTTGTAAAGTAAATACACTACTGGATTAGTAGCCGTCTTTACTTGCCTGCTCCTGATCTTCTTTGGTGATCTGCATACTCTTTAATTCAGCCTCTCGAGCGGCTGTATCTCGAAGGTCATTATCGCGTAAAAACCTTCTATGGGTCCAAACTGCCAAAATAAAATAAAAGATAGCCAATGCCCATATCTGTAGATATAGATCTTTAACTTCAACTAAACTAGCCCCAAATTGAGACATAGCCACGAAGCCTTGTACTCCAAAGGTAGTTGGTACAAACTTAGCCAGTATAGCCAGCCAAGCTGGAAAAGAAGTCGTTGGCCAGGATAAACCACAAAGAGCTAAAGTAGGAATAGAGAAAATTGTAACTGTCATAATAACATCTTCCCTTCTTCGAAGCCCGTTAATTAAAACCATACCTAAAAAGGTAATTGCCAATATAATAGGCACTGCATAGACCATTATTTCCCATAAATCTCCTCTTTGGGGAAAACGGTTAATATGGGTTACTACAGTTAACTCAAATAAAAGAAGACCAAGGGATAGAAATAGGTAGGGAATACTACGACCAAGAGTCAAGTAAATACTTCCAAACCGCCTTTTAGCAAAACTAAAAGTAGAGGCAAATATTCCCTTTTCTCTTAAAGTCCCATTTAAAATACCCATTCCAGTTAACTGAAGGGTTTGAATTGCAATGATAAAAACCACGGGCAAAACAAAGGTTCCATATCCATCATCTATATTAAAGAGTGGTATGGCATTCACATCAAAAGGCCTACGGGTGGCCATTGCCTGGTTCTCTGGCACTCCTGAGCTCATTATCTTATTAACCTCTACGCCTCCCCCATAGGTTTGTACCACGGTGGAAATAGTGGCGAAGCTCTCTTTGTAATAGAGAATATTGGCCGCGTCAATATAGCCAACAACCGTGGCTACGTTTCCATTTTGTACATCTCGGGTAAAGCCCTTTTCTATAACCACAATACCTCTAACTTGCTCTTTGTCAAAGTAACCTCTGGCCTCCTCTAAAGAGTTGGCATGGGTGTATACATCTAATTCTTGAGAAGCGTCAAGCATTCGAGTAATTTGTCTAGTCATAGAAGTTTGATCATTATCTACCACCGCTATGGGTAAGTTGACAAAAATCTCATTTGTATAAACATAAGAGTATAGTAAGGAAACTGCCATGACAGCAAGAACGTAAATACTATAAACTGCGAAATCTCGAAATATTAATTTTGTCTCTAAAATAGCCGCCTTTACAATAGTGGCTATATCTTCTATTAACTTAGTAATCACTATATCCTCCTTTCTTTAATTTCTTAGCATAAATTGGAATACCAATAGCTCCTAAACATGCAAATACGGCAAATCCTATGGCATAGCCATACTGATTAGCATCGAACATAATTCCTCTCATGGCATAATCCACAATAAAACGCATATAGGAAGTAAAGGGAAAAATATAATTTAATACCTTAATAAAGCCGCTCATTCCATTCTCTGGGAAAGTGTATCCCGCAAAGGAGAACGCCAAGGCTGCATAATCGGCTCCCACTTCCATGGAAAGTCTCAAAGAGTTAAATATACAAGCCAGAAAGAATCCCATACTTTGGATGGCAATCACAAAACTTAAAAATATGAGGTTTACCACCAAAAAGCTACCATTTAAAGTAACTCCGATTTTATAGAACAATAAAGAGTTCATAAAAAACCCAAGTACCATAAAAATAAAAGTATAAGGTAAAAGAGTACCCAGCATAGCTATGTACACCTTTCCATTTGCTTTGTCTAATAGTTCCTTACCCCTTTGATATTTAAGTGGTCTACCAATGGCATACACCGTTACAATCATCATACATATCTGAAATGCCATTGGCATAAAAGATAAGTTTAGATAAATGGCATAAGAAGTAAAGGGATTAAACAACACATGGAAATCGGTATTAATTGGCTGAACCATGGCCGTAGCCTGGTCTGGTGTCAATCCCCCTTGCTCCAGGGTTTGTATACGAGCTCCAGCGGCAAACATCATCCCCAGGGTCTGAAACTCCTGTAAAATCAATCCACCAGGTAATATATACTCTCCGTTGTAGTAACAGGTTATACTTGTATTTACATTTTTCTGGATATCTCTTTCAAAATCTTTAGGAATAATAATAAAGGCGTAGGCTTCTCCTTTTCGCATGTATTTCTCTCCTTCTAACTCGTCTTGAACTTCGGTATAAATAGCCATAGTACTAGTGGACTCAACCATTCTTTTAAACTCACGAGAAAGTTGACTCTTATCGCTATCTAAAACAATAACCGGTAGGTTATGGGGTACACCATCGTTAAATAAAGAAGCATAAAATATGAAAAGAAAAATTGGAACACCAAAGGTTAGTAACATCAATCTTCTGGTGTTACAAAGCCTTTGAAATTCTTCTTTAAAAATTGCTAAAAATCCTTTTTTCACACTAACAGTTTTTACTTAAGGTTCTTTTGATCCACCAATGCGCTCATCCCCGGACGAAGTCCTTCAACTTTAGTGGTAGGATAAGCTTTAATTAAGAAAGTCTTCATATCAAAATCTCCCTTAGTCTTGGTAGCACTCCAAGTAGCGTAATCACCTTGTGCAGCGATATAACGAACCTCTAAAATCACCTCTTGATTACCTAAACCTGGAATAATAGCTGGTAATTGGGTATGCATTTTAAAGTGTGGCATTAAGTCTTCTCTAACGTTAAAAAACACCCAAACATCATCTAAGTCTACTAAACTAACTAGTGGGTAACCTGCGTTAATTATCTCTCCAGCATTAGGCATAATAGTTAAAACTTGTCCGTCCCTAGGAGCCTTAACCATTCCTTCATTTTTAAAGATATCTGCCTCCTTAACTGCTGCTTGTGATTGGTGAACAATAGCCAAGGCTGCTTGCTTGTCTTCAATACGAGCACCACTTTTAATCATAGTATAATTAGACAAGGCAACTTTCTCCATTTCCTGAGAAGCTTTATACTGGGTAAAAGCTTCATCTCTTTTTTGAGCCGGTACAACCTTCTCATTATATAAAGCCTCTACTCTATTGTAAGTGCTTTGAGCTAGTTCCATACCAGTTTTGGCTTGCTGCCAAAGATTATAAGCTGCTTGAATTTCTTCCTTTCTCGCACCAGCGTTTGCTTTGTTATCCATTGCTTGAGCAGCCTGTTCTAAGGCCTCGGCTTGGGCTAACTTAGCATCTATCTCTGGGGTGGAGATTTGCAATAAAACATCTCCTTTTTTCACATCTTGTCCCTCCACGATAAAAACCTCTTCTACTCTACCTGGAATTTTTGCAGCCACATTAATTTGTGTTGCATCTACTTGCCCTTGCATATAGGATTGATCTGGAGCAGCCATATACCATATGGAGATACCTAACACTACCCCAATAATTAGTATACCTACTAATGCGTTTATAAGATTCTTATTCTTCATTATTTATGATATGTATTAATTTGTGTATTCTAAAAAGTTTCTACTCATTCCTGAAACCTCCAATAAACCAGCAAGTTCTACAGCATATTGAAAATGAGCCTCTAATCTCAATAATTCAACTACCGATAAAGCAACCTCTGCATCTACAACTTCACTAGAAGATGCAAAACCCTCTGAGAAAGCTCTGTTTCTTACCCGTACAAATTCTGTAGCTAATTCTAATTGCACATTTAAGTTAGCAATTTGCTCTTGTTGTTTTTGCAAGTCTTGGTATAATTTGGCAACAAGCATCTTCACTTCGCTAATAGCCTGATCTTGTAGATATTCTACTGTTTCAAGGGTAGCTTTAGCTGCCTTTATTTCATTTTTAGTTTTAAATCCTTCGAATATAGAATAACTAACTCCAACTCCAACCACCCAAGGCTTATTGTTGTTATATAAAATATCTAATCCACTAATAGGATTGTTGTGAGTCAGAATAGTTTGTCCAAAAGCTGCCACACTAGGAAGGCGATCACTCTTAGCTACTTTAACTCCCTGATGAGCTAATTGTTTTTCTAATTCTATCTTTTGCAAAAGCGGGTAATTATCCACAGCAGCAGAGCGGTAGTACTCGATGTCTTCTAGATTATCAACCAAGAAAAACTCACTACTTAAATGTACTGGAACATCATCCATCTCAAGAGTATTTGCTAGAGCTATACGGGCCAATACTGCATCTTTCTTTATAGCTTCTAACTCCCTATTAGCCTCGGAAACTGCTACTTGAGCACCTAATTTTTCCACCGGAGCAATCATCCCATGTTCTTCTAACTTGGTGGCATCTGCTAAATGTTTTTGCATAGCTTTTAAAACCTTCTCTCTGACAATTACAGCCTCTTGGGTTAACTTAACCATAAAGTAGCGCTCAGCCAATTGTGTAACTAGGGCACTTTGCACATTATCAAACTCTGTGGCCGCAATTTGACTCCTAAGTCTTTCTGCTTCAATAGCTGCATTAATCTTACCTCCAGTAAAAAGAGGCATTTCTAGTGAGACACCACCAAAAACCATTGCTCTTTTATTGAAGTCCATCTTCCAATCTCCTAATTCATTGGGATTTGGAATTTGCACAAAATCTGCCAATCCATTGCGCAAGCCATTTAAATCAATACCTAAAGACCGATCAAACCAAACCCCCATTCCAAAAGCTTTAACACTAGGATAGCGTAGTCCCTTAACAGCTTTTTCTTTAAAACTCTGTGACTCTTGCATCTTCTGTGAAGCCTTTAAAGAGCTATTCTCACTATTCATCTGCTGGTAAGCCTGGCTAAAAGACATACTCTGACTGTAAGTTTTTACTGAAAAAAACATACAAGCGATTGTTAAAATGGAAAGGAAATAATAACCTCTAAAATTTAAAACTCTCATTAATATAATCTCTAATTTATACTAAACCAAATATAGCGCCTTTTTAAGAAAGCACCCCTATAATTTCTTAAATTTTTTAACTCTTAACACATTAATCCCTAACTAAAATAAGGGAAGCAAACTCAACTTTACCACCCTATACTCAAAGACTTTAGAGCTTGGCTCATTAAAAAATTTATTTGACTTGAAATAACCAGCGTACTCCAACTAAAACTTTATTTTCATTTTTAGTGGGTATAGCTGCATAATTATTCTTGAAATCCGTAGCAGTATAAGAATAAGCGGCATGGAATCTCAAGTTTTGCAACAGTTCACTTTTAAATGGATAACACTCCATTACAGCCTCAATACCTCTAACATCGTAAGCAGCCGCGGCTAATTCTTTGTCATATCTCTTGCTATAAACTCCCTTAACAAACGGACGCCATTTTCCAAAGTTATATTCAAATTTTGCCGAAACAGCTTGATCCTCCACTAAGCGAAGTTCTGCAGGAGCCATAGATACAATGGAATTATAATCCATTTGTCTGTCTCCAATATAGTAATCAAGCTCTGTGGTAAACTTACCTACATTAATCTGGTTACCTATGGTAAACCAGTTATAATACTGACTATCGGTATGCTCAAAAAGACCATATCCCCAACGCGTTTTATACACTCCATCGAATAAATCCCCTACCCATAAAAAGTTATAAGCAAAGGTTTTATCCTTGTCTTTCTGATCAGAAAATTCGCTATATGGGGAATTTACCACCTGAGCATTGAATACCTGATTATTCCACTGGTAAGCCAGATTAACTCCAATAGCTGAAGAAGTAAGGTCATTGAATATAGTAGTAGGAGTATATACATCGGCAGAATTATAATTGTACTCAAAAGTACCAAACTGAATAGTTTGCATACCTACTTTCACATTCCACTGAGGTGCAAATTGAAAACTGATCCAAGCCTGATCCGTAGAACTAGAGAGTCCATCTCTAGAATTTACAATCTGGTCAGAATTCAATTTTTGTCTAAGGGTATACTGTATCTTAGGTGTAATACTCCCAAGTAAACTCACCTTTAGTATATCTCCGTAAAAACTCTTGTTAGTTGTTTTTCCATTGTCGAAAATATAATGCAAATCAAATCGAGTATCAACCATAACATTGAACGGATCTTTCATTTGGAGTTTTTTCACCAAATCATCACCTTCTCTATGCTGGGCATACCCCATAGCACTGCAAAGAGTCAATAAAACCATAAGTATCTTATTTCTCATATCTATATATTTTAAAAATTAAAACTTAGGACCCTCTAAGAGAAAAAAAAGCCAAGCGAATTTATAAATAAAAACAGCCTGGCTTTGTTGAAGTAGTTAATTGAAAATCAAATATTTATTAATGATGAAAACTAGAACCTTCCTCTTTACTAAGCGGAACAGAAACTGGATGTTTCTGGAAATAATCAATAGCACGTTTTAAGTCGTCTAATAACAAATCTGCCATGTCTCTGGAGAACCCATGGCGAATAAGCACACGTTGTACTACCATATCCTCGCAATTAGAAGGTAAAGTATAAGAGGCAACTTGCCATCCGCGAACGCGTAAGCGGTCGGTTAAATCAAATAGTGTGAACCCAGGATCCACTCCATCTTTAATTACCCAACACGCACCTGGTACTCCTCCCTTACCATCGTAAAGAATATTGAAGAGTCCCATTTTCTTAATTTCCTGTGCAATATATTGTCCGTGATCCGAACATGCTTGTTGAATCTTGGTATACCCTTCTTTACCATGGGTTAAGAAATTGTGATATTGAGCGATAATTTGCCCTCCTGGTTTAGAGAAGTTTAAAGCAAAGGTTGGCATATTACCCCCTAGGTAGTTCACATTGAAGATTAAATCCTCTGGCAAATCACTCTTCTCACGCCATATAACCCATCCCACTCCAATTGGGGATAATCCAAACTTATGGCCTGATGTATTAATAGACTTCACTCTTGGTAATCTAAAGTCCCATACCAAGTCTTTTTGGATAAATGGAGCTAAAAACCCTCCAGATGCACCATCTACGTGAATTGGAATATCTAATCCTGTGTCTTTTTGTAATTTATCTAAACAATCGTGTATTTCTTGAACATTTTCGTACTGTAGAGTAAAGGTAACTCCTAAAGTAGGAACTACTCCAATGGTATTTTCATCTACTCTTTTTAAGACCTCTTCTGGAGTCATTAAAAGTCTACCATGCTCCATTGGGATTTGACGAATTTCAACATCAAAATAACGTGCGAACTTCTCCCAACACACCTGTACTGGTCCTGTAACGATATTTGGTTTATCTGTAGGTTTACCAGCTTTTTTCATTTTCTCTCTCCACTTCCACTTAAGGGCCAAACCTCCAAGCATAGCTGCTTCAGAAGACCCTGTTGTAGAACAGCCTAGAGTAGTGGCTGCTTGTGGTGAATTCCATAAATCTGCTAAAATATGAACACAACGCTCTTCAATTTCAGCAGTTTGTGGATACTCATCTTTGTCAATCATATTCTTATTGATACACTTATCCATAATAATATGCAAGTCTTGATCAACATCTGTTTGACAAAATGTACTCAGATTCTGTTTTGCATTACCATCTAGTAATAATTCATCCAAAATTAAATCTCGAATGGTAGCCGAATCATTAGATTTTTCTCCCATTTTAAATTTAGGCAGTCCTTTTAAAGACACCTCTTGTGTATACTCATCAGAGTACTGCCCATCTTTGCCTCCGGGATTAACTGTGTGTAAAGCCATAATAATTAATTTTTGGTGTTATATATTTTTTAACAAGTGATTATCCTTACAGGTTGAATATAAAGATAGTAAATATTAACATAATTCCAATTATTTTAGGTTTTTATTTTACTAACATCTACCTACAATTTGATAATTACACCACACAATTAACTAAACAATAACATTACACCACCATAAAACTTAACAAAATAAGAATTAAGCAAATCCTTTTAACAACAAGGATCTCAGGCTAAAACAAGGCTAAATATCTGTTTTCTACTTACAAAAAAAGGGATCCTTTAAAAGAATCCCTAGGTTTGTATATAAGATATAAGCGCTCTTGTAGTGGGGCTTAAACTCTCTAATATAAAGGCACGTTTACCATTTGGGTACTCTGCGCGTATTGTTCAAAAGTATATTTAGTATAATTCATATCGGCATAAGCTCTAATATAAAGTGCTCCTTGACTAAGATCAGTTAATACAGTCCATATAGTAAACTCAGTAAGTGTTACTGTTTTCGCTTCATTTCCAGGGACTGCTACTTGTGTAGTACAGATATTTTTTGGACGATCAAAATTATTCATCACGTGAGCAAGTTCAACAATCTGTTTCTCTGGTGTATCTACCACATTGGCGAAAGTAGAAAAATAGAATCCCTTTACAAATCGTCCTACTGAAGTACTAGAGGTTGGAAGAATTGAAGTTGCTGCTCCACTATCAGGTTGCATTAAAGTCAACTTACCTATTTTTTTAGCATTAACCTCCAAGTTATTCATATTGGCATAATTATTCAAATTTGTTAGATGCCATGGAAAAGCTGGTCCATTAGTCATAACACCACTTGGGTTGTCATATACCGTTAAAACTCCTGCGGCTACTTCTACCACAACACTGTGTCCAGTTTTATCATAGAAAGCAAAGTGAAAAGGAGATTTAAGACCTCCAATTAAAGCAATACTTTCTGACCAAAAACTTACCGTACCAATTCCTTGCTTTAGCTCGTCTATATTTGCAAAGTTTGCAATGGCCCATTCTCCAAAAGAAGTAAAAGGCACACTATTTGGGTATTGCGATGGATCTACTTCTTTTAAATCAGAATTAGTCATCATATTTAAACTAAAAGAAAGCCCTTCTTGGTTAACTCCTTGCATTGCACCCATTGGATCAACAGAGCTAACAGGAACCGTTAAGGCCATCATTGGATACTTAGCTGTGTATTTAAGTCCTAAAGAGTTATCAGGTGCTGGATGCTGAAAAGTTTGACCTTTTGGATAATAGGTCAAATTAGTCACAATTTGGTCCGTAGTAAACTCCATAGTTCTACCATGGTAGACATTCTGATTTTTATCGGTTACCATCAAAGAAGTACAAGCAAAGGGAATATTGCTTTGAATCTCTTGCTCACTATAAGGTGTATAGTCTACAAAATTAACCTGTGACACTGGAGATGAATCTTCTTTAGTGCTGTTAAACTTTTGATCCGAGTTTTTCATGATTTATAGTAATGTATATTAAAAGTTGTTGCTAAGTAAAGGTACTAATCAAAGCGTATAACACGCCTTGCACCCTTAAGAATCAAAGCTATATAAAGCACGAATGTAAAAATGCTTACTTGATAAACCTTGTTTAATAAAATTTAACCAAGCCCTTTATAACTTCCATGCTAAAGATAGGAGAATTTTAGATATATTCAAACATTAAATACACTTTATTACGCAAAGCTATAACAATTAAATAATTGTAAATAACAAAGCGATTGTCTTACAAAGTTCTATAAAAAGTAAGTCTGTTGTAACCCTATAGCAGTCTATAGTGTAGCTTTATGCACAACACCAGAGCCTATTTGACACTACAAACAAATCCAATCCCCTTGTAATACCTGTGCTAAGTTGCCATACTTTTGAATTTTTTGTTGTAATTCATAATTGGGGTTTACTCTAATTTTCACTATATACTCCTTCACAGTATCCGATACAACTACCTGCGTGTGATGGATCTTAAAACTTTCTAAATATGGTTTTTGACTAGGATCAAATGCTATTATAATATCCTGTAGACCATTGCCCTTTAAGTTTAATCCTACAATTTGACTAAACTGCTCCTTAGCCTCTTTAATTCGATTGTTAAACAATACACCCAAAGGCTCCACTAGATAAATTCGGTCCATTGCAAATGCCTTAAAGATACCTTTATCGGAAATCTAAGCAATTAAATACCATCTGCTACAATACTGCTTAAAATACAGTGGATTAACATGGATTTCCTTAGGTTTTGATTCAGCATAACCCTTGTAAGTCAACAAGACCGCTTTATTTTGAAGCATAGCGTTTTGTAAGACATTAAAATACGTTTCACTTGCTATAACTGCCTTTTGCTCGAATTCCAGACACTCTATCATTGTTTTATCCTGACTCAGATAACTTTGTAAAAGCTCCATAGTTTTAAAGTGATCAATTAAGCCCATGAGTTTGTCTTTATCAATCTTTTTATCAAAACAGATACTCGAGGTGTCATACTCTTTATTATAAGTTACAATAAAACCATAATCTGCCTGCATCTTCTTTCTCAAGCGGTTCCATGTTTCATAACTAACCAAGTTAGGCTCATCAAGACTTATGGCTTTTCTTATTTCTTCTTGCGAGCATTCCTCTTTGCTTTCAAAGAGATTAAGTACATTATAGATTCTTAATAGTTCTTTCATTGTATTACAGTGACACAGTAAACAAAATTTAGCCAATGATTAATAATCACTGGCTAAATAGCTTACCTTTAATTTTGATTTTCTTATTTTAAAGCGATCTTTCCCTTTAACTTTTTCAATACAATAGCACTACACCTAATAACAGATAAGGGAATGTTTTTTGTGAACTAGTAGATTTAACTAATAAAAAACCATAGGTTAGTTTACTTTACTATGGATAAGTACTAAAATTTTCAAGTACAGGTACATAGAGTTTATCTGCCTTTAACCTTATTGTTTCCTTTTATATATATACGACAATAAAAGGCATGAAA
>CANROJ010000054.1 GCA_947632215.1 uncultured Flavobacterium sp.
TTTGCGGAAGTAGCTCAGTTGGTAGAGCTCCAGCCTTCCAAGCTGGTTGTCGCGAGTTCGAGCCTCGTCTTCCGCTCTTTAGCCTAGTTAACACTAGGCTTTTTTATGAAGTATAAAAAAACCTCTTTATTATTAAATAAAGAGGTTTTTTTTATTTTAAGTCGTTTAGATTACTAAGTGGAGGTATTTCTTTTGCAGGTTGATTTTGTTGGAATATTCGCGCGTTAAGCTCACCTTTTAAGATAATTTCAGAACCTTTAACTTCTAGCCAGCTTCCTTCTCTAAGACCAATTACTGGTTGTGTGTTTATGGTATGAAATTCATTTATTCTTGTCTCTCTAGTTTCACCCATATGGGTAGAATTAGCTAAGGGGTCTAGGTAATGAGGGTTTATATTAAAAGGAACAAAACCAAATGTTTTGAAAGTTGGAGGATATGTAATAGGCATATCGTTTGTTGTTTCCATTGTAAGTCCACAAATATTGCTTCCTGCGCTACAGCCAAGGTAGGGTGTACCACCATTTACTTTATTTATGATAGAAGTGACAATATTCTCTTTGTAAAGTTCTTTTACTAACAGAAAAGTATTTCCACCGCCAATAAAAATGCCTTGGGCTTGATTAATAGCTTCTTTAGGATCTGAATATTGATGAATACCTTTTACTTGCTTATTAATTTTCTTAAAGGCAATACTAACCTTATCTGTATATTGGTCATGTGTTATACCACTTGGTCTTGCGTATGGTATAAAGAGAATAGTGTCAGCTTTATAGAAGTGAGATTCTAAAGTTGGTAGTAAATAATCAAGGTAATCTCCTTGATATAGTGTAGAAGTACTGGCAATAATTATATTTTTCATGTTTTAGTTTTCGCGTGTTTGTACAATTATACCACTAAAGTAATTTTACTAATGCTATTATACAAGCAAATCTTAGTTTTAATATTTTACAAAGACAAGTCAGTAACTCTGGCCTCTAGTTTTATTATTAGATGTATTTAGTGGTTTTGTTATAAAAGTTGCCAAATAAGAAGGTAGATTAATTTTAAGTATTGTTTTTAACAAAAGTTTGAGTGTTTGTAATTTGAATATCTAATTGAATGAGATATTTTTACTGCTAATATTTGTTATATTCTATTCTATGAAGTTGTTTTTTTTATTTTTTTCCTTATTATTTTTTGTGGGAGCTATAGCGCAATCTCATAGAGTTATAAACGGAAAGATAGTTTCTAGATCCAAGGATTTAGAGGGGATTTATGTTGAAAATATGTCCAGTGGTCAAAATACTCTCAGTAGTTTAGGAGGATATTTTAATTTAAGCGCTCAAGTTGGAGATACCTTAATGTTTTCTAACTCTTCTTTTTTAGCATATCAACATTTATTAACGCAAGCTGATTTTAATAGAGATATTATTTTAATTCCACTAGAGGCTAGTGAATTTCATACAAATCTTAATGAGATTGTAATCACTAAGATTACACCGGAGTCTTTGGGTTTAATTCCCGAGGGTACTCGACGATTAACTAATGCCGAAAGAAGCTTGTATACTGCAAAAAGTTCCGCAGGGGGTATTATTCCTGTTGATGCGATTGTTAATTGGATTTCAGGAAGAACAAAAATGCTTAAACAGGCAGTGGTTTATGAAAAACAGGAGTTGAAGAAGGAAAAAGTGTTAAGCCTTTTTGACGCCCAAAGACTAAATAAGGATTTTGGTATTCCTTTAGACTATGCACAGGGTTTTGGTTATTATGTGGCTAGTGATGCTCAAATGTCCGTTCTTTTAAGTGGAGGAACAATAGAAAAGGAGAAAATTTATTCGCGTTTAGGTGAGTTATCTTTGGATTTTATTGAGTTAATTCAAATGAAGGAGCAAAGTGATACTAAAGTAGCACCTTAAGAATATTTTAATAGAGCTTTGTTTGTTTTAATAGTGTTTAAAAAAATAAACTTTGTAGATTTGTAAAATATAAAGCTCTAAAATAGAAACATATGTTCGGAATAGGAGGAGGAGAATTATTTTTTATCTTATTGATAATTCTTATGTTATTTGGTTCAGATAAAGTTCCAGAGATGGCACGTACTTTTGGAAAGTTTATGGCACAAGTTAAGAATGCAACTAACGACATAAAACACGAGATTACCAAGAATGTTGAACAATCAGGCATTACAGACGAAATTAAAGAAACCTTTGATGTGGATATTAATCCAGTAAAGGATATTCAAGAAGAAGTAGATAAGCAAAAACAGGCATTCGAAGACATTACGGGGCCTATTAAAAGATTGCCTTAATGATTGAAAGTATTATTTCCATTGATAAACAGTTAATGATTTATCTAAATAATTTAGGAACTGCCTCTTGGGATCCATTTTGGTTATTTATAACGAAACAAAAAAATTGGGTACCTTTTTTTTTAGTTTTGTTATTCTTAGTCTATAAGAAAGTAAATTTAAAGACTCTTGGAGTGGTTTTGTTGCTATTGGCCATTTTGATTACTGTAACGGATCAATTTACTAATTTAGTGAAATGGTATTTTGAAAGACAAAGACCATGCAATACAGCTGATATACAAGAGCATTTAAGAATAGTTCACTGTAGTGATACTTTGAGTTTTTTCTCTGGTCATGCATCTAACTCTACAGGAACAATGACTTTTATATTCCTATTGTTAAGGCGTTATTATAGATGGGCCTTTTTAGTATTCTTATTTCCATTAATATTTGCATATAGTCGAATTTATCTGGCAATGCACTTTCCTGTAGATATTTTAACAGGAGCTTTTGTAGGATTACTACTAGGATTGCTGTTTTTTCAGCTTCTTTGCTACTTAGAAAAAAGATATTCGAAGGTTTTAAATTAACCCAAATGCCCCAAAAAGCGTCTAGTTTTTTGGGGCATTTGACTTATATCATTATTGATTGTTTTGTTTTACATTGACTCTATTTGACTCTAGATACTGTTAATCCATCTCTAATAGGTAGTAGAATTGTTTCTACTCTTGGATCTTGTTGTAAATATTTATTATACTGATCTATAGCTATAGTACTTTTGTCCGTCGGTTTAATTTCCTCTAAAACTTTTCCAGACCAAAGAACATTATCTGAAACTATAACTCCTCCCTTAGTCATCTTCTCAATAACTAGATTAAAGTAATTAATGTAATTAGGTTTGTCAGCATCTATGAATACTAGATCATAGGTTTTGTTTAAAGTAGGGATAATATCTATTGCACTACCTAGATGTTGGGTGATCTGAGTCCCATATTGTGATAAGTCAAAATACTTACGTTGAAAATCAATTAATTCTTCTTTGATATCTATTGTGTCAATAGATCCATTTTCTTGGAGTCCTTCCGCAAGACAAAGAGTTGCGTAGCCTGTAAAGGTTCCTATTTCCAATATATTAACAGGACGTATTAATTTGGAAAGCATACTTAATAATCTACCCTGGAAATGACCACTAAGCATGCGCGGTTGTAGTACCTTTTGATGAGTTTCTATGTCTAAGTTTGCTAGTAGCTCGGGTTCATTTTCGGAATGAGCCGTAGCATAATTTTCTAATTCAGGAGATATGAAATGCATTTTATTGTGCGATTATTAAATATATTTTGCAAAGATAAATTTTTATTAAACATGGTAAAATAAATCAAGATAATCTAGCGTCATTTATAAGTAAATGTTTATATTTATTGGTGATTGTAATTTACAGGCGCTTGTTTATGAGGATTTTATGTAAGTTTTTAAAGTGGGTTATCGGACTAATTGTTTTAATAGTAGTAGTGGTGTATATTTTCAACTTACATTATCTTGTTACTGCTGTGAAAAGTACTCTTTTAAAAGGGCATAGTACTGCTTTTTTACAAGATTATAGATACCTGCCCACAAGAGTCGTTGCTAATGATACTATCTCGACTCCGTGGTTTGTTTCTGGGTCTTATAATAAAGTTGCTCCTACTAGGGATTTAGTAAAGATGCATGAGGATTTGAAAACAACTGCTTTTTTAGTCATTAAGCAAGATAGTATTTGGCATGAAGCTTACTATGATAATTATGACAAAAATACCATAGGTAATTTTTTCTCAGTGTCTAAGAGTATTGTAGTTGCAGCATTGGGAAAAGCCCTTGAGTTAGGATATATTGGTAGTTTGGAGGACAAAGTGAAAGATTATTTGCCTTCTTTGCAAGGGGCTTATAGTGATAGTTTAAAAGTTATTGACTTAGCAAGGATGTCCAGTGGATTAGAATGGGAGGAGAGTTACTATAGTCCCTTTTCTATTACTACGCAAGCTTACTTTGATAGAGACTTACGTTCTGTAATGCTTTCTCTTGATATTGTTGATCTACCAGGGAAAGAGTTTGTTTATAAAAGCGGAGATACTCAGCTTTTAGCCATGGTACTTCAAGAGAGTACCAAGCAGAATTTGTCTAGTTTTGTTAGTGAGTATTTCTGGAAGCCTATGGGGGCAGAGAACCCTGCTTTATGGCAGCTAGATCACAAAGGCACTGGAATAGAGAAAGCATTTTGTTGTTTTACGAGTAATGCAAGAGATTTGGCTCGTTTTGGGAAGCTTTATTTAAATCATGGAAATTGGAATGGACGACAAATTTTAGATAGTGTATTTATTCAAAGATCTATTAGTCCTGGTTTGGCTAGTAATCCGGAGTATGGTTTAGGTTGGTGGCTTGTAAATTATAATAATATCGACTATTACTATATGAGAGGTCATCTTGGACAATTTGTGATTGTAGATCCGCTAAACGAACTAATTATTGTTCGTTTAGGACATATCAAGGGTCAGCAGACTTTGGAAGACCCTCATAGTGAAGATTTATATGAGTATATTAATGAAGTAAATAATATGTTGAGAAATCAAAATGTTAAATAAATCTTAATAATCTTGTGTTTTTCTCTTTTGTGTTTATAAAATTTGTAATTTTAAGTATTATTAAAAAGTACAAAATAGTATGATAACTAATTGCACACATACCTATATGATTATGTCCCTAATTAAGGGATAAGCGAGGCATGTTGTATAGATAGATTGTTTTTCAAATAGTAATATAATTAAGCCTCCGGAATTTTTCGGAGGCTTTTTTTTTGAAATTAAGTAGGTAATGAGAAGTTTACGAATTTTTATGTATGGTATTTGTTGTATGGGTATTTCCACGGGATTTACCTCAAGGCAATTCGTCTGTTAAAATGTGATCAAATAAAACTGTTTCAATATAATAGTGGTGTTGTGTAGGTCCTTTTGATAGTAGAATATCAAAAGGACCTTTTTTGTTAAGCCTATTTCTAGTGCTGCAGAAAGTATATGATAAAGAATAAGAAATAAAAAATATAAGTTATGAAAGAAGATGTTTTAAAAGTTTTAGGTTTTTCTGCAAGAAGTAAGCAATTTGCAGTCAAGACTCAGAGTTTTTCATTGACAGTAGAAGATGGAAAAGAATTAGTGAGTAAAAGAAATAGTGAATCTCAAGAGTTAGCTTTAGCTGCTTTAGCAGGAAGTTTGCATTCTATAGGTTTTTTAATTGGGGGTACATTAAAATTAGAATTAAAGTCTATTCAAATTGAAGTTCAGGGATACATTAGTGACCCAAACAAAACGCCAACTAGTTTAGTAGATTTTCGCAAGATTGATGTGATTGTAAAACCATGTTCTACTGCTTCTATTGTTGTGCTAAAAGAATGGATAGATGCCGTTAAGGTTGCATGTCCAGTTTTATCAGAGTTTAAAACATCAACACCTACGGTAATTACTCTTGTTAAAGATTATGAAAAGATAAATGTGGCTTAGGTATTAGACTCTGTGGGTTATATGTGGTATATTGGTTGTATTGCTTTATTTTTGTAGTCTAATTGTATGATGTTTATTATGGAAAACTCTCCCGCATGTCTAGTAGATGTTAAAAATCTTCATATTGGTCTTGTCCAAAACAAAGAGGCTGATGCTTTATTGAAGAATGTTAGTTTTAGTATTGAACAAAATCAGATATTAGCCGTTGTGGGAGAGAGTGGATCAGGTAAAAGTATTTGTGCTAAGGCTATAATGGGTTTGCTTGATCCTAATGCTCTATATATTGAGAAAGGTGAAATACTCTTCAAGAATAAAGCCTTGATGGATTATGACTCGAAAGATTTTAGAAATCTACGTATAAATGAGATTGGAATGGTTTTTCAGGAGCCTATGACGGCTTTAAATCCTACGATGTGCTGTGGTGATCAGGTGTTAGAAGCAATAGCTTTGAGAGAACCAAGTAAAAGTAAGAAGGAGTTAAAACAAAGAGTTGTAGAGTTGTTTGAGCAAGTTAGATTACCAGATCCTTCTAATGTATATAAGAAGTACCCTCATGAGATATCAGGCGGCCAAAAACAAAGGGTTATTATCGCTATGGCAATTAGTTGTAATCCTAGTCTGTTAATTGCTGATGAGCCTACTACTGCTTTGGATGTGACAGTGCAAAAAGATATCATTGAATTATTGAAGGAGTTGCAAGCTAAGACAAAAATGAGCATTATGTTTATCTCGCATGATCTCGGTCTTGTTTCCTGTATTGCTTCCAAAGTTATGGTAATGTATAAAGGTAGTGTAGTTGAGCAAGGCAGTTGTCAGGAGGTATTTAACAATCCACAGCATTCTTACACTAAAGCGCTTCTACATGCCAGACCTAGCAGTGAGTTTCGTTTGAATCGTTTACCGACTGTAGAGGATTATCAAAAAAACAAGGTCGATTTAACAAAACAAAAAACAGAAGACCGATTAAAGACACATGATTTTTTATATCAGCAAACCCCAATTTTGAGTGTAAAAAATGTTGTCAAGGATTTTTCTGTAAAGAAAAGTCTATTTAGCAAGAAAAAAGTACGTGTGCTAAATAACATTAGCTTTGAGTTGTTTGCTGGTGAAACTTTAGGTTTAGTCGGACAAAGTGGATGTGGGAAATCTACTTTAGGAAATTTAATTCTAAAATTAGAGCATCCTACTAGTGGGCAAGTTTTATTTGGTGGTCATGATATTTGTAGCTTAAGTGAGAAGCAAATGAGACCAATAAGGAAAGATATACAGATTATTTTTCAAGACCCTTATTCCAGTTTGAATCCCCGTATTCCCATTGGAGAGGCTATTTTAGAAGTATTGCAAATCCATTCTAATCAGGTAAATAGGGGGGTGTTAAAAGCCGAGGTGGAGCGTATTTTAATCAATGTTGGACTAAAAGCAGAGGATTATAGTAAATATGCTCATGAATTTTCAGGTGGACAAAGACAAAGAGTCGGTATTGCGCGCTGTATTGCTGTTAAGCCAAAAATAGTGGTATGTGATGAATCTGTTTCGGCTTTAGACATCTCTGTACAGGCTCAAGTTTTAAATCTTTTAAATGACTTAAAAAAAATCTATGGTTTTGCATATTTATTTATTTCACACGATTTAGCTGTTGTTAAATATATGTCTGACCGCATATTGGTTATGGATAAAGGATGCATTGTAGAGTTACAAGAAGCAGATGCATTATTTGAAAATCCTCAACATTTAGTTACAAAACAGCTTATTGCTAGTAGCATATTTTAAAAATCTACTTGTGTTATAGTTTTTTCAAATTTTATTCCAAATTCAGCAAGCTTTTTTAATACTGGTTTGTAGATCTGAGGGTCAATAGGTAGGCAAACACCGGTAATATTAATGTTTTTTTGTAATATTTCTAAAGCTGCGATACCCAATGGCAAACCTACGGTCTTAGCCATGGCCGTATGTATGGAATCCTGTCCTACTATATGCATTGTAGAGTTAATTTGATATAATTGGTTTTCTAAGCGATATTTTATTTGGTGCTGCATAATTACAATATCTTTTTCATTGTCTTTTAGGGACCAAGTTTCAAGTAATATTTTCTCTAGTATTTGCGCAGACGTAGCCCTTGGTAAATTTATCTTGTTTATATTATTAAAGATTCCTAGGCTTTGTATTTTTTCCCATGAATTTTCATCTATCGATTGACCTATAGTTTGTTCAATGCTTGTGCGTTTATTATTTAAGCTAGAGTTTTTTAAGTAAGAGTTAATCCATTGTCCATAAGTTAGGTCTTGAGTGTTTTCCAGAAAATATTCATTATCAGTAAGTCCAAGATCCACTAGTACACTCCATGCTTTGCAAAAACCTAAAGGACGAATTGTTGTTCTTTGCATGTTTTGTACATCCTGTAGGCCATAAATGGTTTGATATTTACAGGAGTCTCTATTGAGATAGAACTCAAAGTCGCCAATAGGGTTATTTACAAAAGGTTCCGATCTTTTAAATAGCAGATTGTATGGTATGTATTTTGTTGTGTTGTCTTGTAAGAATTTGCTAGGGTCTCCCTGGCCTGCTAATACAACATTTGTAGGATTCCAAGAAAATTTATATTTCCATGCATTAGTAGGCGCGCTTTGATCTGTAAGTCCTCCGCAGTGGGATTTATAAGAGATAATCGTAGCATTTTGCTGCTTTAATTCATCTAAGAGCTCCATTGTACTCAAATGGTCTATACCTGGATCTAAGCCCATTTCATTGAGAAATAATAATCCTTTTGTCTTAACTTGGCTATCTAAGTCTTGCATTTGCTTGCTGATGTAGGAAGCTGTAACTAGATTTTTACCTAGTTCTAAACATTTCAATGCAATTTCATAATGAAATACGGCAGGTACCAAGGAGATAACTAAATCTGCTTGAGCAATTAGAATGCCTTGTTGTGTGTTATCCTGTTGCTTTAGCTGGAATAATTCTAGATTCGTATGGTTAGCTTTTTGCTTTAAATTTTCACCGATGCAATAGTCTGCAATTTTTAATAGAAATGGGAATTTTGTAGATTGTTCTAATAAATACTCTATTAAGTAAGTACTTGAGCGCCCAGCTCCAATTAAAAGAATTTGTTTCATCATAATGAGCTGATTTAAAGTCTCACTAAGATAGGTAATTTATTTGTTCTAATTAAAATATTATCTTTAAAAAAGAAGTTATTTAATTATTTATTAATTAGTATATTTGAAATAAAAATAAATGGCGCGAAATGTTATTGGGATAGCAGCTTTTATTGGTGCGATAGGTATAATTTTAGGAGCTTTTGGTGCTCATGGCTTGAAAAATATTGTTCTAGAATCACAAGTTGCAACTTTTGAGACAGGTGTTAGGTATCAAATTTATCATGCTTTATTTCTCTTTGGAGTTGGTTTGTGTGGTTTAAATGGCTTGTTTTCAGAGAGAATCCTTAAGATAATTACTACTCTTGTTGTTATTGGGATCTTAATGTTTTCTGGTTCAATTTATTTGCTGACATTTAAAGATCTGATTAACATTAAGTTATCTTTTGTTGGTCCAATTACCCCAATTGGAGGAGTTTTTCTTATTTCTTCTTGGTTAGTTGTTGCATATCAAGCCTTTAGGTCGAAAAATATTATTAAATAACCTTTTGACTATTTATATTTTAAATTTATTTCTAAGTTTGCATAAGAATTAATACACAACATAAATAATGAAAATGGATATTTCAGAATCAATATCACTTGATAAATATGGTATTAAAGATGTTGTAGAGGTTATTTATAATCCATCATACGACGTTTTATTTAATGAAGAGACCAATCCTACTCTTTCAGGAAATGACAAAGGAGTAATAACGGAGTTAGGAGCTGTCAATGTTATGACAGGTGAGTTTACAGGACGCTCTCCTAAAGATAAGTACATCGTTAAAGATGAGGTTACTGAGAATACTATTTGGTGGAATTCCGCTGAATCTCCAAATGATAATAAGCCAATAGATAACAAAACTTGGGATGCTTTAAAGCATAATACTGTAGATGAGTTATCAGGGAAACGACTTTTTGTAGTTGACGCATTTTGCGGTGCTAACGAGAATACTCGTTTAAAAGTTCGCTTTATCATGGAAGTAGCATGGCAAGCACATTTTGTTACTAATATGTTTATTCGTCCAACACAAGAGGAACTTGCTACTTTTGGTGAGCCTGATTTTGTGGTGATGAATGCTTCAAAGAGTACTTTTAAGTCTTATAAAGATTATGGGTTAAATTCAGAGGTTTACGTAGCTTTTAATTTGACTGAAAAAATGCAAATCATCGGTGGTACTTGGTACGGAGGAGAGATGAAAAAAGGTTTATTCGCAATGATGAACTATTATTTACCGTTAGAAGGAATTGCTTCAATGCACTGTTCTGCTAATAAGGGTAAAGATGGTGATGTTGCAGTTTTCTTTGGACTTTCAGGAACTGGAAAGACTACACTTTCAACAGATCCAAAACGTGAATTAATCGGAGACGATGAGCACGGTTGGGATGATGAAGGAGTATTTAATTTTGAAGGTGGATGTTATGCAAAGACAATTAACCTTTCTCAAGAGAATGAACCGGATATTTTTGGTGCAATTCGTCGTGATGCTCTTTTAGAAAACGTTACTGTAGATGCAGATGGTAAAATCGATTTTAACGATGGTTCTGTAACTCAAAATACACGTGTTTCATATCCTATTAATCATATTGAGAATATTGTTAAGCCGGTATCTAAAGCTGGACCTGCTTCTAAGGTTATCTTTTTAACTGCAGATGCTTTTGGAGTTATGCCTCCAGTTTCGAAATTGACACCAGAGCAAACTAAATATTATTTCCTTTCTGGATTTACAGCTAAGTTAGCCGGAACAGAGCGTGGAGTTACACAACCTGAACCTACTTTCTCAGCTTGTTTTGGTAAAGCCTTCTTGTCGCTTCATCCAACTAAATATGGAGAAGAGTTAGTGAAGAAGATGGAGCAAAATAATGCTACTGCTTATATGGTAAATACGGGTTGGAACGGTACTGGAAAACGTATTTCTATTAAAGATACTCGTGCAATTATTGATAGAATTTTAGATGGATCTATTGAGAAAGCACAGACTACTATTGTTCCTATTTTTAATTTAGAGGTTCCAACTGTTTTAGATCAGGTTAATACTGAGATTTTAGATCCACGTAATACCTACGAATCAGCTTCCCAATGGGAAGAGAAGGCTAAAGATCTAGCAGCTCTATTTGTAGAGAACTTTAAGTTATACTCTAACAATGAAGAAGGAAAGGCTTTAGTTGAAGCTGGACCAAAATTATAAGATCTATTTATTAGATAAGACAATAAAAAAACCCTTCATTTTGAAGGGTTTTTTTATTGAGTTAATTTAAAAAAGCCTTCCGTTTTGTGAAAGACTTTTTTTAAATTATTTATTTACTTTTATAATATACTGCTCTAAGGCCATGGTCATCGATGGAGTTTCAGGTGCAGGAGCCATAATGTCGATCCTTAAATCGTGATCTAAAGCCTCTTTTTGTGTAGTTGTACCAAATACAGCAATGCGAGTATTATCTTGGCTAAAATCAGGGAAGTTTTTAAATAAAGATTTTATACCTGTTGGACTAAAGAAAGCTAATACATCATATTTTACATTTGCAAGGTCTGAAAGGTCGCTCATTACTGTGCGGTAAAATGTACCAGGAGTCCAATTCACTTTTAAATCATTTAATGTAGCAGGTACATCATGATTTAATTGGTCTGATGCTGGTAATAAAAACTTTTCATCTTTGTACTTCTTAATCAAAGGAGCTAAATCAATAAAGTCTTTCTGACCTACATAGATTTTTCTCTTTCTATATACCACATATTTTTGTAAATAATATGCTACAGCTTCAGATTGGCAGAAATATTTAAGCGTCTCAGGCACTTTGTATCTCATTTCATCGGCAACTCGAAAGAAATGGTCTACGGAGTTTTTACTTGTTAAGATAATAGCCGTAAAGTTATTTAAATCAATTTTTTGATGTCTAATCTCTTTAGATTCTACACCCTCCACATGTATAAAAGGTCTAAAGTCGATCTTTACTTTGTACTTTTGTTCAAGCTCAAAGTAAGGTGAGTTTTCCACTTTAGGCGCTGGTTGGGAAACCAATATTGTTTTCACTTTCATAGTTATGTTTCTTAATTTATGCTCTGAAATTCTTAAACCAAAAATACAGTAAAAAATATGGAGCTATTTCAAGGGTGCAAAGATACAAAATAAAATAGAACAACTTATTTAATATTATTTTTTGGTGATTTTTTATAAATATTATGTACAAGAGTATATTTGTTATCACTACTGCAAAAATTAAAGTATTGAGCAATAATTTATTTGTGATATTGTTATAGAATAATAGGATGTCGATACACAAAAGAATAAGGCCAAAATAATTTCTATAGGTGGCTTTCTGTAAGTTTAGAGCATCTGCAAAGTCTTCAATGTAGAAGGAGTTAGCAATTATTTTTTCTAGAAGATATTTTCCTATAACAAAAAAGCTTAAGAAGTTTATTATTTGAATAAAGGAAATTAGGTCTAGATTGTGTATCCAACCATAACTGTAGAGACAGATTTGGACAAAGAATGTTATGGCAATGAATTGCAGAACAATAAAAGATAGCGTAAAACTATTTTTAATGTTAGTGTTGTCCTTGTAAATTTTTAAGTATTTATCAGAAATCAATAATCTTGTGAACTCTGCAAATCGTATATCAAATACATTTCGATTTATCGCAATAATGGAGAACCCTATAAAGAATAGTAAAGTAGCCCAATCTTTATTGTAGGTAATGCGTTCTATTAAAATTAAATTCTCCATGATAGATGCAAAATTAATAATTTTTTGCGATGTTACGAGTTTGTCTAGGATTTAAGTTATAACTTTATCTAAAAAGGTTACTTTTGTAAACAAAAATAATAAGATGAATCCTGGATTAGTGATTATTCCTACATTTAATGAAGTTGATAATATTACGCTTATTATTGAAGCTGTGTTCGAGCTTTCACAAAAGTACGATATTTTAATTGTGGATGATAACTCACCAGATGGCACCGGGCAGGTTGTACGCGATTTACAACAAAAGTATAGTGGTAGGTTGTTTTTAGAGCTTCGCAAGCAAAAGGCTGGTCTTGGTACCGCTTATGTACATGGGTTTAAATGGGCTTTAGAAAGACATTACGAATTTATATGCGAGATGGATGCTGATTTCTCACATGATCCCAAGGATTTGCCTAGACTCTTTCAAGCCGCTATGCTTAACAAAGGTATGGCAATTGGATCTAGGTATGTTACAGGTGTTAATGTTGTGAATTGGCCTTTGAGTAGAGTATTACTCTCTTATGGAGCCTCTATGTATGTTAGAGCCTTTACAGGAATGGGTATTCGTGATACTACCGCTGGTTTTGTTTGTTACTCGAGACAGGTGCTAGAGAATATTGATATTAGTAATATTCGATTTGTGGGTTATGCTTTTCAAATTGAGATGAAATACAGAACGTATGTTAAACGTTATGCTATTACAGAAGTGCCGATTATCTTTACAGATCGCACTAGAGGGACCTCTAAGATGTCCAAGGGCATAATTTGGGAGGCTATCTTTGGAGTGATTAATTTGCGTATTAGAAAACTACTAAACACATTATAATGATTAATTATCTCATTAAAAACGGTAAAATTGTCAATCAAGGAAGTATTGAACAGGCCGATATTCTAGTAAAAGATGGTATTATTGAATGTATTGGAAATCAAATTGAAGTAGATTTTCCAGTTGAGATTATTGATGCTCAAGGTAAATTTGTTCTACCGGGGATGATCGATGATCAGGTCCATTTTAGAGAGCCAGGTTTAACTCATAAAGGAGATATAGCCTCTGAGTCTCGGGCTGCAATTGCAGGAGGAATTACTTCATTTATTGAACAGCCTAATACTATTCCCAATGCTGTTACTCAAGAATTATTAGAGCAAAAATATAGTCTTGCATTAAATAATAGTTATGCAAACTATTCTTTTATGATGGGAGGTACAAATGATAATTTGCAAGAAGTTTTAAAAACCAATCCTCGTAATGTAGCAGGTATTAAACTTTTTTTAGGTTCTTCTACTGGTAATATGCTTGTTGATGACCCCAATGTTTTAGAACAGATATTTTCTAGTACTTCCATGTTAATCGCTGTTCATGCAGAGGATGAGACTACCATTAAGAATAACTTAGCAATATATCTAAAACAATATGGAGATGATATTCCAGCAGAGGCACATCCAAAAATTAGAAGTGAACAAGCTTGCTATTTATCTTCTTCTAAAGTAGTAGCTTTAGCTAAGAAAACTGGTGCACGTTTGCATGTTTTTCATGTATCTACTCTTAAAGAAACAGAGTTGTTTGACAATACAATTGCATTAAAAGATAAGAAAATTACTGCCGAGGTTTGTGTGCACCATCTTTGGTTTACAGATCAAGATTATCAAGATAAAGGAAATCTTATAAAGTGGAATCCAGCAGTAAAATCTCTGAAAGATAGAGAAGGTTTATGGAAGGCATTAATAGAAGATAAAATTGATGTTATTGCTACTGATCATGCTCCTCACACCCTTGAAGAGAAAAGTAAGTCTTATTTAGAAGCACCATCTGGAGGACCATTAGTGCAACATGCCTTGATCTGTTTATTTGAGAATTATAAAAACGGTAGGATATCTCTAGAGAAATTGGTAGAGAAAACTGCACATAATCCTGCTATTATTTTTAAAATTGAAAAAAGAGGATTTTTAAAACCTGGATATTTTGCGGATATTGTTATTGTTGATCCCGATAAACAATGGACAGTAGATAAATCTAATTTGTTATACAAATGCGCTTGGTCTCCTTTTGAAGGACAGACCTTTAGTAGTGCAGTGACTCATACATTTGTTAATGGTACTTTAGTGTATGACAATGGTAAGATATTAGAACAAAGAAAAGGACAAAGATTATTGTTTGAACGTTAATAGAAACTATTATGAAAAAAGCTATTTTATTTTTATTTGCCATTTGTTTTATGGCATGTCAGCCAAAGACAGATAAACCAGAGAAGCTTATCGCTCCAGACAAGTTTGAAGATATTCTCTATGATATATCATTATTCTATTCTATAAAGGGGTTGAATAGCTATGATGAGAATTCCAAAGAACGTACCGATATGTTAGCTGTTTTAAAGAAACACGGTATTGATAGTTTAACATTTACCGAGAATAACCGTTATTACGTAAAGTTGCACGACGGTACTTATAAGCGCATGCAAAACAGTGTTTTAGAGCGTTTAGAAAAGCAAAAAGCTGTAGTGGACTCTTTATATGACGTTAGTTTAAGTCAACAAACTGAATTGGATGATGCTCCAGCATTAGACTCTATAGCTAAGCTTAAAAAGAAATAGTTTGTTATGTAATAAAACTTACTATATGAAGTATAATAATAAAGGGGCCGTCTCAATAAAAAATGAGACGGCCCTCTTTGTTATGT
>CANROJ010000055.1 GCA_947632215.1 uncultured Flavobacterium sp.
CTTTCTAATTCTTTTCATACTTCAAAGATAAGTTTTTATGCTTAACTTAATGTGCGGGCTAAGTTAGGAAGTCCAAAAGACTCTCTGGATAACTTTCTACTTTAATCTTAACTAACTAAGTTGCACTACTAAGATTGCGTAAAAAGTATTTTTTAGATAAAAAATGTGTTTTTATCCTTTATATAATAAGAAAAAGTTTACTTTTGCAATAAATAATTTTTTATTAAAAGATTTATACTGTGGAAAACGCTAACGCATTAAAACTTATTAAACAAATCCAGTCTGATTTAATTTCTGATGGTCTTGTTGTGGACAACATTGTTGCTAATCTAAAAAAATTAAGAGAGTTTGCTCTTTTAGAAGAAAAACCTGTTTTAGTTAAAGCTATTAGATTAACTTACGAACACATAGAAAATAACAATGCTTTTTTAATAGCTATCCCTACTGATGAGCCTATCGAAGAAAACGAGCCGCTACAGCAAGAAGAAGTTACTTCTACGGATTTAGAGAGTTTACAGTATTTAATATCTCTTTTTAAAGATATTAATAACAAACATAATTTAGCAGATTTAAGAGATTATAATGTAAAATTATTAGCTTTTTAGTAACTCTACTTAATCATATCAAAAAAGGAGAACCATTTTAATAAAACGGTTCTCCTTTTTTTGTTTATTGCAATATTGTAGTATTTTAGTGGCTTAATAAAAGAACTTATAATGATAAAATTTTTCAAACTTATTGCTACTTTAGAAGGTATCTCATTATTACTACTATTTTTTGTAGCAATGCCAATAAAATATATTTTTGAACATCCACTTATGGTTAAATACGTTGGTTGGGCACATGGATTACTCTTTATTATATATATAGTATTGGCCACTGTATTAAAACCCCAAGAGCGTTGGAATTTTAAAACTTACTTTCTTGTTTTAATAGCTTCACTTATTCCATTTGCGACATTTGTTATGGAAGCCAAATTACTTAAGAATCATCCTGATTTAAAATCATAAAATTAAAAGCCCAGTTAGACCTGGGCTTTTAATTTTATTTACTGTTTTAAAGTTTTCTAAATCTACATTTATAAGGCATATATTATAAATACTTTCTTAATAGAAATAATTAGTATCTGCCTTTTAATGAACTAGATCTGTATTGTAAAAGAAACAATAACATTTTTAAGGACTATAAATTTAGTTAAAAAGCCAATGCTCCCCTACTTTAGTCTTAACTATCTATACTTTTAATACCAACTCTGGTTTTACCAAAGATAATTTTTAAGCTAAATTCACTTATCTTTATTAAAAATTAACCTCTTTAGTACTGTCTTTTAAAAGTTTTCCCTATATTAGATTAAACATCTATAAACTGGAATTGTAAAAGTTGAAGAATACGGTTTGAATATGATTTTTAACCTTGTTTTTTGTATAAGTTATTTGAAAATTATTGTTATTAATTAGGTAAAACAGCATTAAATAATGCGTTTTATGAAAAAAAATATGATAAAATATTATCAAAAAGCATAGGGTCACTAATTTATAATTTGTTAAAAATTACCTACATTATATAAGAATTAGTGTATTTTTAGCCTTTATTTATATAGTTTTTGACAATATATCTATTCATTACTAAAGCTTAAAAGATTAAATAATAATTTATTTTGAATCTTTTTTATATAATTTATTTCAATTTTTGTTGTTTTTAAAAACTTTGCAGTATATTTGCCTGTATAAAGCGATTAGAAATAAACAATATTAATTATCAGTTTGTGGAAATTAAAATTACAACTATGAAAAAATTAACATTACCTTTATTGGCATCTTTGTTAGTAGTAGGGTCTGCAGTGGCTCAAGAAAAAGACTACAACAGATGGTCACTTGACTTCAACGGTGGTTTTGCTAAACCAGCTAGAACAGTTACAGCAGGACACTCTGCAGAAACTTTCAAAAACTTACACTTAGATGGTGGAGTTCGTTACAGCTTAAACAACAAGTTTGGAGTTAAAGCATCTTTTGGTTACGATAACCTTAAAAACTGGACTAATAATTCTACTAATGCTCACACTGAGTACTACAGAACAAGTTTAGAAGGAGTTGTAAACTTAGGACGTATCTTAAACTTTGAAAACTGGACGCAAACAATCAACGTTCAAGCACACGCAGGGGGGGGATACTCTTGGTTAAATGGAAACAACTTTAACGGAACTGACAACATGGGTCATTTAATGGCTGGGTTAACAGGACAAATTAAAGTAGCTAGCAGAGTAGCTTTAAACGCTGACTTTACAGTTATCCAAAACCTTAAACAAAACGAGAACTGGGATGGAATGACTTCTACTCACAGATCAACTTTCCAAGGAACTATGTTCAACGCTAGCGTTGGGGTATCTATTTACTTAGGTAAATATGCACAACATGCTGATTGGTACAGTGATTCTCAAAAAGAAAATGAAGAAATCCTTGCTTTACAAGAAAGAGTATCTGGAATCGAAAATATGTTAGTTGATACTGACGGAGATGGAGTTGCAGATTACTTAGATTTAGAGCCTAACACACCAGCAGGTGCTTTAGTTGACTCTAGAGGACGTAACATTGATTTAAACAACAATGGTATTGCTGACAACATCGAAAGATTCGTTGAAGATAAATACGGAGACCTTAACAAAGGTGTTCAAGGAGACGACGCTCAAATGATTAAAGAATTAATCAACAAAGGATACGTTGCTGCTTACTTCGATTTCGATAAAACTGAACCATCTACTGTAGAAGGAATTAACTTTATCGTTAACTACTTAAAACAAAATCCATCTGCAAAAGTTGATGTATTAGGTTATGCTGATGCAATCGGTAACGCTTCATACAATGATAAATTATCTTCTTCTCGTGCAAATGCAGTTAAACAAATCTTAGTTAACTCTGGAGTTGACGCATCAAGAGTTACTGCTATTGGTAAAGGAATTGATAATGAAGTAAACAAAAGTTCAGCGCAAGCTCGTAAGATTGCAAGAAAAGTTGTTTTCACAATCAACTAATTTGATTGCATCTCAATTTAATATTGAAAAGCGCAAGAGAAATCTTGCGCTTTTTTATTTTATAATAGCTAACTTTGTTTTAGAGTTATAATTAATATGAAATTTGAAATTAAGTCAGATTATAAGCCAACAGGTGATCAACCTCAAGCTATAAAAAAGTTGAGTGAAGCTATTTTACAAGGAGAAAAATACCAAACTTTAGTTGGTGTTACAGGCTCGGGTAAAACCTTTACTGCAGCTAATGTTATTCAAGAAGTACAACGTCCTACTATTGTTTTAGCTCATAATAAAACTCTAGCGGCTCAGTTGTACACAGAGTTTAAAAACTTTTTTCCTAATAACGCAGTTGAATATTTTGTTTCCTACTATGATTATTATCAACCAGAAGCTTTTATTCCAGTAACTGGACAATATATAGAAAAGGATCTATCGATAAATGAAGAATTAGAAAAGATGCGTCTTAGTACTACCTCGGCCCTACTTTCAGGTCGTCGAGATGTTTTAGTTGTAGCTTCTGTCTCTTGTCTTTATGGTATTGGTAACCCTACAGAATTTCAAAAGAATGTTATTTCTTTAGAATTAGACCAAGTCATTAGTCGTACCAAAGTATTGCATAGTTTGGTGCAAAGTTTATATTCTCGTACTGAGGCAGAATTCACTGCAGGTACTTTTAGAATAAAAGGTGATACAATAGAAGTATTTCCTTCCTATGCAGATAACCCATTTCGCATTCACTTTTTTGGTGATGAAATTGAAGATATAGAGGTTTTTGATCCAACTACTTCACAGGTAATCGAAAAATATAATCAACTCAATATTTATCCTGCAAATATGTTTGTTACTTCACCTGATGTATTACAAAATGCAATTTGGGAAATACAACAGGATATGGTTAAACAAGTTGATTATTTTCAAGAAATAGGTAAACCTTTAGAAGCAAAACGCTTAGAGGAGCGCACTAATTTTGATTTGGAAATGATTAGAGAATTGGGCTATTGTTCAGGAATAGAAAATTATTCAAGATATTTAGATGGTCGAGAACCTGGATCACGTCCATTTTGCTTATTGGATTATTTTCCTGATGATTATTTAATGATAATTGATGAGTCTCACGTTACGATTTCCCAAGTACACGCCATGTACGGTGGTGACAGATCTAGAAAGGAAAACTTGGTAGAGTACGGTTTCCGTTTACCAGCTGCCTTAGATAATAGACCTTTAAAGTTTGAAGAATTTGAGACTATGCAAAATCAAGTTCTATTTGTTTCAGCTACCCCAGCAGATTATGAATTAAATAAGTCGGAAGGTTTTTATGTAGAGCAATTAATTAGACCAACAGGATTACTAGATCCTATTATTGAAGTTCGTCCTACTGAAAATCAAATTGACGATCTAATAGAGGAAATTAATAAAAGAGTTGCTATTGATGAGCGTATCTTGGTAACTACTCTTACTAAGAGAATGGCAGAAGAATTAGCAAAATATTTTACTAGGGTCGGTATTAGATGTAGATATGTTCATTCAGATGTAGACACTTTAGAACGAGTTGAGATAATGCAAGATCTGCGTAAAGGTTTATTTGATGTTCTTATTGGTGTGAATTTATTGCGTGAGGGACTAGATTTACCAGAAGTTTCCTTGGTAGCTATTTTAGATGCTGATAAAGAAGGTTTTTTACGTAGTCATCGATCTTTAACTCAAACAGTGGGTCGTGCGGCTCGTAATGTAAATGGTAAGGCAATTATGTATGGAGATAAGATAACAGCAAGTATGCAGAAGACTATTGATGAAACCAATTATCGACGCGACAAACAAACTTCATATAACCAAAAACACAACATAACCCCTACCGCTATTAATAAGGCAATCACAAGTGATTTACTTAAACCTAGTTATGATGAACTTGTAAAACAAGAAAGTCTAAAGGTAACTGAAGAAGCAATAAAATTTAAAAGTAAAGCCGATATCGAGAAATTGATTCGCGATAAAAGAAAAGAAATGGAAACTGCTGCAAAAGATTTAGATTTTCTAAATGCAGCTAGATTACGTGATGAAATTAAATTATTAAAGGAAAAGCTATAATTATTTTATTTACCTTTACTTCAAATTTGAAAAAATGACAAACAACGATATTTTTAAGAAATTACGTGTAGCCTTACAATTAAGAGATGATCAAATCGTCGAGATTCTAGAATTAGTAGATTTTCGTATTTCGAAAGGTGAAGTAGGAAACTTTTTTAGAAGTTCTGATCATCCTAAGTATGTAGAATGTATGGATCAAATTCTTAGGAATTTTTTAAATGGATTGGTAATCTATTTAAGAGGTACAAAAGAAGAACCAAAAGATCCGATGAAGGTTATAAAAGATAATAAAGAAAAGATAGGTAAAGATTTCCCAAAAAGAGAGTCATTCGCAAAAGAAGGTTCTTTTAAAAGTTCATCTACTTCTAAACCTAAATCTTCTTCTTTTAAAAAAACAGAGGATAAGCCAAAGAGCTTTAAAAATAAAGATTTCAAATCTCCATTGGCTGGAATTAAATTCAAAAATGGCAAGAAAAAATAATCAATTCAAAAAGTTGATTATAATAAACAAAAAAGGTTAGAGGTTTTCTAACCTTTTTTGTTTTAGGCTCTACTTCTACCCTTACCTATTTTGATTTTGAAAACAGATTCAGTTGTTTTGATATTTTTTGTATCAGTATTAAATTGTTAAATAGTTATATATCAAGTAAATATATTCTATTTTTTTATATTTAGAACAGAAAAGATAAGTGTAAATGATACTATTTGTATCATGATTTGTGAAAATTTTTTTTCTAAGTTTGTTGGTAAATCATTTTTCTCTGTTTATTGTGATAAATAAATTATTTGAGCATAATATCAGAGGTTATTAAAACAAACCAAACGATTGTTTGCTAATTTTTATAGTAATTATTTAAATTAAATACCTTATAATTAAGTAGATGTGTATGGTTGTATTTTAATTGTTATTATGCGGCTTTGAAATTGCTACAAATAATATCAATTAAGGATTTATAATAGAAATATTTAAGACAATATATTTTATTCCTAAGTCATTATAAAACAGTGTTTTGCAATAAATTAAGGGGCTGAGTATGAAATTCTTGATAAGCTCTAAATTTCGCATATTTGAAAACTTATTGACCCTTGGCCCATATATGAGAATTATGAGCGTTAAAATTCTAACTCACAAAAACAGCTAATTATACAAATCAAGCTAAAGTAAATATAGTTTGAGTAAAAGAGCTTTTTTTAGAAATTAGACTTTAAATAACTAGATTTTGTTTTAACTTGTAATGCCCAAATAAACGGTAGTATGTAAAAATAAGAATGGCCTTGTTTTTGCATTACTTTTCCAATACTAATAAAAAAAAAATTTAATACCTATATGAAAAAAATAATACTAGTAGCTATGCTATTAGGAAGTAGTGCAGTATTCTCTCAAAGAGGTTTTACTATAAGTGAGGCTACTTTTGGACAAAATACAGATTACACTGTTTCTACCCTTTCCTCTGCAAGATGGAAGGATAATAATTCTTTTACTCTTTACAATGCAACAAAAGATACTTTATTTATAAAGTCAAAGGATAACAAATGGGAAAATCAATTTTTTTTAAGTGCTAAGAACTTAGAAGATATCTTAAATACAGAATTAAAATTTACAAACTTTACTTTAGATAAGATTCCTTCAGATTTAAAATGGGTTAACCAAGATGAAATATTATTTTCAGTTAACCAAGCCGATAACAAGTTTAAGCATCTAGTGAAGTTAAACTTAAAAACTAAGAAGGTTACTAATAACTTTGCTTTTAATCCAATTGGTCAGGAGCAGATAATTTCTAGAAATGGAGATTTTTTAGCTTGGCTTAAAGATAATAATATTGTTATTACAACTAATAAAGGTGAAGATGTTGTAGTTACAAGTGATCCTACAATGGATATTGTAAACGGAAGTTCTTTTACTCATCGTAATGAATTTGGAATAGACAAAGGAATGTGGTGGAGTCCAAAACAGGATCAATTACTTTATTATAAGAACGATCAAAGTTTTGTATTTGACTATCCCTTAGTAGATTGGCAACAAAGAATAGCTAAGAATAAACCTTTAAAATACCCAATGGCTGGGATGCCAAACGAGCGTGTTTCCTTGGTAATCTATGATGTGTATACTAAAGAAAAAACAACTATTAAAACAGGTTATGAAGATCAGTTCCTAACTATGGTTACTTGGGATCCCTCGGGAAATTATGTGTATGTGGGGATCTTAAATCGTCAGCAAAATAATTTAAAACTAAATCAATATAATGCTGCAACTGGAGCTTTGGAAAAAACTTTATTTGAGCAAGAAGCAACCACCTATGTAGAACCATCACAAAGCTTAGAGTTCCTTCCTAATGACGCAAAGAAATTTATTTACTTTAGTGATCATCAAGGCTTTAGACAGATGTACTTATACAATACCGATGGTAAACTAGAAAGAAACCTTGGGTATGATAATGTTATTGTAGATAAGTTTTTAGGCTTTGATAAAGCTGGAAGTACTGCATATTACATAGGAGTTACAAATAATGGACTTGATAAACAGCTGTTTAGTGTAGATTTACAAAAAGGTAAAACTACTGCTATAACAGAAAATTCAGGGACACATAATATTAACTTTAATCCAGATAAAACTCTTTTTATCGATCAATTTAATAATATTGAAACACCTAATAAAATTTCAATAGTAAATCCCCAAAAGGATACTAAAGAGATAGAAATTCACAATGCGCAAGATCCATTTTTAAATAAAATAGATATGCCAAAAATGGACCTAATTGAAATTAAGTCTCAAGACGGAGAAACTTCTTTGAATGCTAGAATGATTTACCCTACTAATTTCAATCCTGCCAAGAAGTATCCTGTATTAATATATGTATATGGAGGTCCTCATGCACAGTTAATTACAAATTCCTGGATGGGAGGTGCTAATTTATTCCTTCAATATATGGCCCAAAATGGCTATATCGTTTTCACTGTAGATAATCGTGGAAGCAAAAATAGAGGAAGAGATTTTGAACATATTATTCACAAAGAATTAGGTAAGAATGAAATGGCCGACCAATTAAAGGGTGTGGAATATTTAGAAAACCTACCATTTGTAGATAAGGAAAAAATAGGAGTTTATGGTTGGAGTTTTGGAGGTTTCATGGCTACTTCATTGGTTTTAAATTATCCTGAAATTTTTAAAGTAGCAGTTGCTGGTGGCCCGGTAATGGATTGGAAATACTATGAAATCATGTATGGAGAACGTTATATGGACACACCTATGGAAAATCCAGAAGGATATAAAAACACTAATTTAATTGATCAAGCTAATAAGTTAGAGAACAAGCTTTTAATAATTCACGGGGCACAAGATCCTGTTGTTTTACAACAACATTCTATGGAGTTTGTTCAAGCTTGTATAGAAGCAAATAAGCAAGTAGATTACTTTTTATACCCTACCCATGAACATAATGTATCTGGAAAAGATAGAGAACATTTAAACACAAAAATTGCTAATTACTTTTTTGATTATTTAGCAAAGCCTAGTAAAGAGTAATTTTTTTTAAGCCAGAAAACTTAAAAGTATATCTGTTGAGCTAGATACACAAATTAACTAGGTGCTTTTTTGTAAGGGTGTCTAAAATATATAAAAACGCAGTAGTAGATTTCTCTATTACTGCGTTTTTGTTATAGGCATAAAACAAAAAGGACAGCTAGTTGAGAGCTGTCCTTTGAGTAGTTTGTAAATTTGTTGTATAAATATATATTAGTTTTATTTATTTCCTTTCTCGTAATCTTTTAAAAATTGTGCTAATCCTAAGTCTGTTAAAGGGTGCTTCAATAAACCAAGAATTGCGCTTAATGGACCTGTCATGACATCAGCCCCTATTTTTGCACAGTCTACAATGTGCATTGTATGGCGAACTGAAGCAGCTAAAATTTGTGTTGGATAATTATAATTATCGTAAATCTGGCGAATATCTTCAATCAATACCAGGCCATCAGTACAAATATCATCTAGTCTTCCAATAAATGGAGAAACATAAGTAGCTCCAGCTTTTGCAGCTAATAAAGCTTGGCCAGCGGAGAATACTAAAGTGACATTAGTTTTAATACCCTTAGAAGAGAAATACTTACAAGCTTTAATTCCATCTTTTGTCATTGGTAATTTAACAACAATTTGAGGATTTAAACTAGCTAGCTTTTCACCTTCTTCTACCATACCTTGGTAGTCAATTGAGATAACCTCTGCACTAACGTCTCCATGTACAATATCACAAATTGCTTTGTAATGATCTAGGATGTTTTGTGCTCCTGTAATGCCTTCTTTTGCCATTAAAGAAGGATTGGTTGTAACACCATCTAAAACACCAAGTGCTTCAGCTTCTTTAATTTGCTCTAAGTTAGCTGTGTCAATAAAAAATTTCATAGTAATATATTTCTTATATATGTTATGTAGTCAGGTAAAATTACAACATAAATCTGGCTTTAATAAATATTTTACTTTATATTTTATTCTTTAATCTTGTAATGTTTCATTAACAACTTTTCATAGGTTTTACTAGGTAATATTTTCTTTAATAAAAGAGAAAATTTCTGTAAAGGCTCTCCTACTTTATATCTAACATCAGGTTTTTTTGTCAGGATTATTTGCTCTATTACCTTGGCCATCTCTATAGGATCACTACCCTTGTCAACATGTGAATTAGCCATCTCTAAAGACATTTGATAAGCCTCTTTATAAGGAGAATCCTCTAATACTGGAGCGTGATATCGTCCCTGTGCTATATTAGTAGCAAAGTCGCCTGGAGCTACATTGGTAAGTTCTATTTTATAAGGTTTCAATTCCATGCGCAATGACTCTGTTACCATCTCTAAGGCACTTTTAGATGCGCAATAAATACCTCTAAATGGCAACCCCATATACCCAGCTATAGAAGTAACATTAATAATTAAACCGCTTTTTTGAGCTCTCATACTTGGTAGCACAGCTTTTATAACCTCAATTGGCCCAAAAACATTGGTTTGAAAATTATTTAATATCTCTTGTTGGCTAACCTCTTCAATAGCACCAGTAATTCCAACCCCAGCATTATTAATTAAAATATCAATTTTTCCACTTTGCGAAATTACTTGTTCAATAGCCTTTTTAATACTATCGGAATCCCTTACATCTAAAGCGACAAGTGGAAATTTACTTTGTTTAATTTTTTCTGGATTACGGCTAGTCCCATATACTTTATAGCCTTTGAGAGTTAAATATTCTCCAACACATTTACCAATGCCTGATGAACCACCGGTTATAAAAACAACTTTACTCATTACTTAGATTAATTTTAACAAAGATAAGCTTCTAGAAGTAATATTAAAATACTAGGTAACATTTAAGAAAGTGTTTATATTTACATTCTAACTAAAAACCTATATTATTGTGATTAAAAGAAACTTAATCTTTGGTCTATGTGCATCGGCCTTACTTTTAGGTGCATGTAAAGCAACCAAAACAGTACAATTACCTTATGAGGATAGCACTGTTTATTGGCAAAAAGTAAACCAAGACTCTTTGAGTAAATATCTACAGGTAATTACCTCTGAACACCTTGAAGGTAGACGAACTGGAGAGATTGGACAAAAGAGAGCAGCCGCTTATTTACAAAAGCATTATGAAAACCATCAAATTGGAAGTCCAATAAATGCGGACGGTTATTTTCAAGAAGTTCCAGCCAGCTTTATGAATTCTAGAGCTAATTTAAAAGACAGTGAAAATGTTTGGGCCTTTATTGAGGGTAGTGAAAAACCAGATGAAGTTTTAATTATTACAGCTCATTATGACCATATGGGGCTACACAAAGGAGAGTATCTTTATGGAGCAGATGATAATGGCTCTGGTACAGTAGCAGTTATGGAAGTAGCTCGAGTGTTTAAAGAACTAGCTGATCAAGGAGTTAGACCTAAAAGATCTGTTTTATTTATGCACTTAACAGGTGAAGAATTTGGACTATTTGGTTCGCGCTATTATGTTGAAAATCCTATTGTACCATTGGAAAACACGATTTCTAATATCAATATTGACATGATAGGTAGAAGAAGTCACGAATATCCAAAGCAAGATGATTATATTTTTGTTGTTGGTGCTGATAAAATAAGCCAAGACTTACATGATATTGTTGAAAAATCAAATAAAGAGTCTGTAGATATTGACTTAGATTATACTTTCAATGATGAAAATGATCCACAGAGAATTTATTATAGATCGGATCATTACAGTTTTGCAAAACATGGTATACCTGCTGTATTCTTCTACAACGGAGCTCACGAAGATTATCATACTCCAAGGGATACTTTCGATAGAATTGATATGGAATTATTAACCAAAAGAGCCCAACTAGTTTTTGCAACAGCTTGGGAATTAGCAAATACAAATGAAAGACCAAGAATTACACAAGAATAAAATAAAGTTGTTAAAGACAATAGATATAACCCTGTTTATTCTATGTTTTATTAATCTAATTCTTTGGATCTTAAGAGCTTGTTATGTTTTAGATATTTATACATTAGGAATTGCACAATTGGTCTATAATCATTTGTTTATTCCAATGGTTTTAGCATTATTTATTCTGCCTACTTTAGTTGTGGCTAGTACATTTAATAGAACCATTACATTGGATTCTTTTTTGTTTTTATCTTTAAAATGTATAGTTCTAAATCTATTACTTTTATTTTTATTAAAATAGAAAATTAAATAATAGCTCTAATTCTATAAAAGTACATCGAGATTTTCTCTTGATTTTTTATTAGCATTTAGAGCTATTATTACTAATAAGTTGATTTTTTGTAGAAAATAGAGATGGATTTTCCTTTAAAATTTGAGCAATAATTTCTATAGATTGTTTCATATGATCAAGCTCTAAGTTTCCAAAACCTATTCTCATAGCTGTAGTATCTTTATTTTGATATAAGATGTTTTTGGGAATAAATAAACCCTTTTTTTGAGCAATATAACTCATTTTTAAAAGATTAATCGGCTTTTTTGCTACTATCCAAATTGCTAATCCTGTGTTTGGGATAGTGAAGGTAAAATAGTCTTTTAAACACTTATCAAGTAAATAAGCAAGGTTGTCCCTTCTTTTTATATAAACTTGTAAGCTTCGATTTAAATGACGCACAGCAGTACCCTCTTCAATCATCTCACCTAGAGCTAACTCCATAAGTATATCTCCTTGACGATCAATTAAATTGGAATACTTATCCAATTCAAGAATTATGTCTAGAGCACCAACGATAAAACTTGCTCTAAAACCTGGGACTAAACTTCTTCCAAAAGAACCAATATAAACTACTCTTGCATTTTTATCTTGTTTTACTAGAGCAACATCTTTTGTACTACTATAAGTAAAATCATAGTCTGTGGCATCTTCTATAATTATAAAATTATATTGCTGAGCTAATTCTAGTAGTTCAGTTTGTCTTTTTCTACTCATACTACTAGTGGTAGGATAATGAGCTTGTGGGGATACGTAAACGGCCCTAATGCTATGGTTTTGGCATAAAACCCTTAGGTCTTTAGTACATAAACCATACCTATCTACTTTTATTTGTAATATTTTAGCTCCTGTATTTTGAAATATCATATTGGCAGCAAAGTAGCTTAGCTCCCCTACCACAACCTTGTCTAAAGGCTCTAGAATTACTTGACATAAGACATAGAGGCTCATCTCTAAACTTCTACTAACCATTAAGTTCTGCTTGTTAATATGTAAAGCTCTACTGAAATTTAAATAATTACATAATTGCTTCTTAAAATAATTGCTACCTTTTTCTTGGGAATAGCCTAGTTTATTTTGATTGCTTTTTCGCTTTATATTAGCTGAATATAGTTGTACTAATTCTTGGATTTGAGTTAAACTAACATCTGGAATACCATGATTAAAAACTAAAGCAGAGTTAGTGTATTCAAAGGGATTACTTAAAAGATTTGATTTTTTAAATGAAAAGCCCGCATGGTGTGCAAACCCTTGATCTTTGGCAAACTTCTGGGTATACTTAACCCCTTTTCTTTGATTTACTGCTAGTACAAAAACTCCTCTTTTTTGTTTTATTTCTACCCATCCTTGGTCCTGAAGCTCTGCATAGGCTTTTGTAATAGTATTACGGTGTACAGATAAATCTTTTGAAAGTACTCTTGTTCCTGGTAATTTCTGATCTGCCACGCAGATACCTTTTTGAATAGCATAAATTAAACCTTGAGTTATTTGCATATATACCGGTAAAGTAGACTCTTTATCTATTTGTATAAAACTTTGATAAGAAAACTTAAGTGGACTAGTCATAATTAATTATCTGGCACCCATAATAAAACTAATACTATGAGATTTTACATTCAAATATAACAATACAACATACAAATGTCAAGAGAAACAAATCAAAGTATAGTGCTATTTTTATCTGCTATCTAAATAATTTTCTTTAAGTTTTAGATTAAACCTTGATAATTATAATATAGGATGTAAAACAGTCTTAATTCGGTGCTTTTTTGAGATATATCTATCAAAATTAGTTAACTTTGTATTTCATTTTAAATTTCATTTATGAAATCATTTAGCGATCTTGGCTTATCAGAAAACCTTTTGCAAAATATTAGTAAATTAGGATACGAAAAACCTTTTTCTATACAAGAACAAGCAATTCCAGCAATTCTATCAGGAAAAGATGTAATGGGAATAGCAAGAACCGGATCAGGAAAGACAGCAAGTTTTGTTTTGCCAATTTTAGAAAAGCTTCAGAATACTACTTTAGTTAAGAATAGAAATATTGTTTGTTTAATATTAGTACCCACAAGAGAATTAGCAATACAGATTCAAAATGTTTGTCTTGATTTTAATCAGAATTTAAAGCGACCAATAAAAACAATGGCTGTTTATGGAGGGATTTCTATAAATCCACAAATGAAAGCAATGTTCGGCGTTGAAGTTTTAATAGCAACCCCAGGACGTTTACTTGATTTGATTAATCATAACGCTTTGAGTTTAGAAAAGGTTTCTACTTTTGTGGTAGATGAGGCAGATAAAATGTTTCAAATGGGATTCGATGAAGAGATGAATCAAATAATTGAACTGCTTGCTAAAAAACGTCAAAACCTTTTGTTTTCCGCCACTTTAAATGATAAAGTTCAGGAAATGAAAAGCAGATTGGTTATTGACCCTATTTTAATTGAGATTCAAGCCCCTGATAATACAGATACAGAGGCTCAAATCGAACAAAGTGCTTATTTAGTATCCTTAGAAAGAAAAGGCCCTTTTTTAAGATATCTGATAAAAACTAATAATTATAAACAAGTATTAGTTTTTGTTTCCTCATCCAGAACAGCTGATAATTTGGCAGAGAAGCTTAATAAAAATGGTATTAAAGCTGTTGCTATGCATGGTAAAAAGTCTCAAGGAGCCCGCTACAATGCTTTAGATGACTTTAAAACTGGAGCAACAGATGTTTTAATTGCAACTGATTTGATTTCTCGTGGGATTCATATTGATCATTTACCAATTGTAATAAATTATGAGTTACCTCGATCTCCACTGGATTATGTTCATAGAATCGGTAGAACTGGTCGCGCCAATGAACTTGGAAAAGCTATAAGTTTAGTAACCCCTGATGATGAACATCATTTTAAAATAATACAGAAAAAAGCAAAAATAAGAATTGCTTTAGAACCTACAGAAGATATAAACCTTCAAGGGTTTTAAATCTATAATTTCTGTATTGAAGAGTATC
>CANROJ010000056.1 GCA_947632215.1 uncultured Flavobacterium sp.
ACCGTTGTAATAAAAGTATGTAAACATAGCGTGTAATCCAGAAGGAAAGAAAATCATTGAGGTGTTAGCAAATAAAGAACGAAATAACAGAGTCTCTAACAAATTAATTAATTACTAAGATGAAATCGTATTATAGCTTAATCAGGTATTTTAATAACTCCTTGTCCAAGGAGAATATTGTTATTGGTTTAATTGTAATTGCTGATGCCAACATATTTTATAGATTTTCTGAATCTAAAGTGAGATTGATCTCTAAATTTTCAGATAGCCCCAATGATCTTGTGAGTTATAATGTAAAGAAATTAAAAGAATATTTAGATAGCAGTGTAAAGGATAAGTTATTTATCCATGAAAACTCTCTTAATCTTAAACAATACATAGATCGTCTTTCTATTTATAGTAATGGTTTGATTCAATTCGATAAACCAGTTGAATTGAATATTAATGTAGATCAAGCCTTCTTCAATAAGTTTTATGACAAATACATCGGAGAGCTTAAATCAAATGCTAGAAATATAAAAGTTGACCAGGGTTTTGTACAGCGAGTGGATAATAAGTTTCGCAAACCACTACAAGGCATCATTGATGTAGATTATAGAGTTGATAAAAAACTAATTCCATCCTTATTTTTTGATTATCAATTAAATGGGATTGGAGTTAATGGTTCTCTGTATAGTGTGAAATGTATTGATATTAATTCAGGTAGAACACTAGATAATATTCAAAAAGATATCTCTGAGTTAGAAAGTTTAAGTTATAGACTAGACAGGTTTTCTGAAGATAAAGTTGAGCATCCAAAAAGTAATAAACATTACTTAGTCATGGATAATTATAGAGGAAATAACGATAAGTACGTAGAGTTGTATCAAGCGTTAATAAGTCAAAAAAACGAAATTTATGACATTGTAAGCTCTGAGTCTTTACAGAATATTACAGATAAAATAATTAAGTCTGGCAGCACAAAGTTTTCTGAACTAATACAGAAATAATGTGATTAATCAGTAGATATATCCTCAATCAATTACGATTGGGGATTTTTAGGTAAGTCTACAGAGTGTTTTTAGTATTATCACTAATAAAATACTATAGCATAGGGTAATTAATAATCAGTCATACTACTATATTCCTGTTGTTTTCGAGTTCCATTTTGATTTGTGATAGTAATCTACTCTATTCTATATAAAAATAGCCATAAACCACTAGTAGAATAAAGCATCAAACCATGTAAAAAAGACGTATTTTTGTATTGCGTTAATATACAAGCTGTATAATAATTGTGTACTAAGTACAGCAGAAATAAATTCAGCGTCAAGAGCTTTATTATAAACAGGGTGTCAAGTAGATGCTTATAGAATAGAATCATATATGTGGAGAAAAATTTGTACTCTTGGGATCTTCTTTTTGCTTTTCTCTTGTCAACAAAATAGAGTTGCAGAAATAGAACAAAATAGTTTGTCATTCTACTATTGGAGAACAATATTCTCCTTAGACTCTACAGAAAAACAATACTTAAAGGACTTTGAGGTTAAGAATATTTACCTTCGATATATGGATGTAGCTCTGCAAAACGATCAGCCTATTGTAGTGGCTCCAATTCGCTTTAAAGATTCTTTACAAAATGTAAGTCAAGGTATTATACCGGTGGTTTACATAAAAAATGAAGTGGTTTTAAAGAGTAATCTAGATATAGATGACTTAGCTAGGAAGATTGTAAGTTTTCTACAACAGGTAGACACGAAAAATAATATAGTGAGTAATCAAATTCAATTGGACTGTGATTGGAGTTTGCAAAGTAAAGAAACCTTCTTTAAATTAGTTAAGCGCATTAAGCAAATAAGCGGTAAAACAATTTCCTGTACTATTCGTTTACATCAAATAAAGTATGCCAGTAAAACCGGTGTTCCTCAAGTTGATTATGGAGTGTTGATGTACTATAATATGTCTAGTATTAACAGTGATACAATTAACTCGATTTACAACAGAGATATAGCCCGTTCTTATTTAGGAGCTTTAAAGCACTACCCCTTAAAACTACAATATGCCTTACCGATATATTCTTGGGTAGTAATTAGTGATAACTCTAAGGTAGTGGGCTTACTAAATGCAGTGGATTTAGCCCAGTTACAAAGCCATGAAGATCTAAGGCAGATAAAGTCAAATGTTTTTGTTGCCACCGAACAAACCTTAGTTAAATCAAGAGTTGTGCAAAAAGGACAAGAGTTAAAACTAGAAAGCATAAACCAGAGCCAGCTCAATGAAATGGTACAAGACTTAAAGCACTATGCACAGAGTCCTTCTTTAGATATTATATTATATGATTTAAATACAGTTAACCTTACAAATTATGAAAAACAAACTTTACAGAACTTGGTGGATAATAAGTAGTTTTAGCCTGTGTTTAGGTTATGGGGTATATTCCTATGGATGTGCAGATGGTTGGTGGGATTACTACCAAGGATCTGTGTTAACTCCAGAGGCTTTTGCTGATGAGTCTTATAAGCCATTGTTTTACGCTCCATATGATAAATTCTATGGTTTTTCTCCTATGTATAATAATCAGATGTTTACCGGTAGTATGCTTGGGGATTGGCAAGAGTATTTAAAGGGATTAATACCTGAAGAAGATATAGATAAGTGTTTGTTATTTGAGCCAACAACACAACATAGTTATTCAGAGTTTATCGATGAATTAACCCCAGAGATACATGCTAGATGGTCCTATACGAACGATAGGGTGGTGAATTTTTTAGTCTTTTTAAAATTAGCTAAACAAATTGAGCTATACTCCTCTCAGGTCTATGATTACTGGGATTACGATACTTTTCAAAGAGTAGATTTAGCCAATGATCAAGCTCAGGATATTGCTAAGTATTACCTTGCAAACATTGCCGATTCTAACAAAGATACCTTTTTTAAAAACCGTATGTGGTTTCAGGTAATTAAGGCATATTTCTATAGTGATAAACGATTTGATGTGGTAAGTTTCTTTGAAGCCACTAAAGATACTCAAGCTAAAAATGAATTGTATTACCGTGCTTTATCCTATGTCGCAGGAGCATATTATCAAGAAGGGGATTACCTAGAGAGTGATCTTCTTTTTGCCCAAGTTTTTGATAAGAGTCCAGCTCTTCGTCAATTAGCTTTATACAACTTTAAAGTACTCCCTAAAAAGGATATTATAAAGATGCAAAATAAAACAGATGATAAATCGGTGCAAAGTGCTCTATGGGCGCTTTATGGGTATTATAGTGTTGGGCAGACCATTGAAGCGATGCAAAACATATATGCTATTGATCCCTCTAATGCTCACTTAGATTTCTTATTAACTCGCTGGGTAAATCAGCAAGAAATTGAACTTATTGGATTAGATCAAGACAATTTTAAAAACAAAAAAGAGTATTTAGAAAAGGTAAATAGTATTTTAGGTCCAAAGCAAAGTAAGTGGGTAGAACAAGTAGCTAGTAATCCAAGTTCGCTTCACAATCCTGCATTGTGGAGTATAGTTAGTGGTTATTTAAATATCTTACAGGGTAACAACCAAAAGGCTAGTGAATTTTTGCAAAAGGCCAGTAAGCTGCAGATTCAAAATCCACTGGTAGAAAATCAAATCCGATTGTTGTCTTTAATTAATCAAATCGAGCAATTACAATACATAGACAATCAAGGGCCTTTAGATCTGTTACAGGATATTGATTGGTTATTAAATGAGTTAGATAAAGACGCTATGGTCAGAGAATCTGAGTTTCGCTATGAGCATTCTAAGTCCTGGGTAAGAAAAGTGATTAGTGGATTATATAAAAAGCAAGGCGATATTCTATTTAGTGAATTGGCAAATCCTAGTCAAGAGTTTTATTCTTCTGTAGAAAACACCCAGTTAGTAGAGGATTTCTTAGCAAAGGGAAATTTTAACACTTGGCAGAGTATTTTACTTAAGAAGTATCCGGTAGAGTTAAGTGAAATCTATCAAAACAAAGCTATTTTACTGTTTTACCAAGATCAATTACAGCAGAGTCTAGCATATATGAAAAAGGCGAAATCGGTGATTAAACACGATTACTTTAATGAACAGTACATCCAAGATTATAAAGATTTTGAATTACTAGGGAATCCCTTTAATGGGAAAATACAAGACTGTAATGACTGTGATCACGATGCAGTACAAATCACTAAGTACACCAAAGAGACTTTTATTGAGAAGATTCTAGAGATGCAGAACAATATAGACCAAGGGAATGATGTCTTTAATAATGCTCTTCTAGTTGGAAATGCCTTTTATAATGCAAGTTATTATGGAAATGCTCGTATGTTCTATCACAGTGAATTATTCCAAGATAATGGTAATTCTATTAAAGAGAGTAATAGAAAATACTTGCTTAATATGGATTTAGTCAATAAGTATTATACCATAGCTAAAGAACATGCAACTACAAAGGAACAAAAAGCTAAAATAGCCTATTTACAAGCTAAGTTACAGCGAAATGATTTCTTTAGTAATAATTATTTTAATCAAGAGTATTTCTATGGCGCTTATAATAGCGATGTAGTGATTCAACCTTGGCAAGGTTTTAAGGAGTTACATCAATTATACAGTGATACCCAGTATTACCAACAAGTGATTAATGAATGTGGCTATTTTAGAACCTTTGTTTCTAAGCAAGATGCTTTTTAAGGCTAAATTCAACTAATAAATGCGGTGATTATCCAATTTAGTCACTTTATTTCTTACGGTTAATAATTACTGTATTTGTTACTATAAATTAAAAACAAATAGCAATCTATATTCATTAACTTAAAAACTGGCCTCAATTTCACTGAGATGGACAAAATTTTATTGCGATACCGAGTAACGTATTTTACTTACAATTTAAACTTATAGCTACAAATGCGTTCGTTTTTATTTAAAAATATAATTTTGCGTGCATTTTTAATAAGTAGCGTGCGTTTTTATCTAAAATTTAATTGTACTTTTAAAACTTCAAATCCGTTCACTTTTATTGCAATCAAATGAATAGCGTCAATATTTCGATAGCATCGTCTGTCTTTCAGGAAAAAACAACACCTACTGCAGGTAAAATTGTAGGATATTCAGCTCTCATATCTTATTATGAACTAGATATGCCCTACCCAGACGTTTTTGTTCTTGTTTCAAGTAATAATAAAAAAATGAGTAGTCAAGGTTGGAAAGTTTTCCCAGCAATCTATCAACCAGAAGAAGCTCCTTACAAACAAATACAATTTGCTCTAAAATACGAAGGGATAAACTTACTATTTTTTAAAAAATTATTTCAAAAAATAGAATACAAAACAGTTACAGACTGGATTCTAAATGAACCTACAAGTTTATACGTTAGGAAAATTTGGTTCTTGTACGAGTTTTTAATGCAATCAAAGTTACCAATTGATGATGCCGACAAAAAAATAAAATATAGTCCGTTACTCGATGAAAAAATACAATATGGACTTACAACAGCTGTTAAATCAAGTCGACACAGAATTCTAAACAATCTGCCCGGAACAGTGGATTTTTGTCCATTAATCTTCAAGACTGAAAAACTAGAAGCAAAAATTAAAGCTAGCATTTCAGATAAAACCAAAGGATACTTAAGCGCTATTCATAAGGACGTGTTACAAAGGGCTTCATCATTTTTGTTGTTAAAAGATTCTAAAGCTTCGTTTACCATAGAAAATGAAAATCCTGGAAATACAAGAGCCATACGTTGGGGAAAAGCTATTGGCCAAGCTGGAGGCAAACAATTGAGCATCGTGGAATTAGTACGATTACAACAAATAGTAATCGAAAATAGTAGATTCATAGAAATGGGACTACGTAAAAAAGGAGGTTTTATTGGCGAACACGATAGACTTACTGGCGAACCTCTGCCCGATCATATCTCGGCTACTGCCAAAGATTTGGAGCAGTTAGTTAGAGGATTACTTCAAGCCAATATACTAATGGAAGATTCTACCTATGATGCAGTTTTAGCGGCAGCCACCATTGCATTTGGATTTGTGTTCATACATCCATTTGTAGATGGAAATGGTCGTTTACATCGTTATATTATACATCATATTTTAGCGACAAAACAATTTACAAAACAAGGAGTAATATTCCCTATATCCGCTTCTATTTTAGACCATATCGACGATTATAGAAAAACATTAGAATGGTATTCACATCCACTTCTAAATCATATAAAGTGGAAAGAAACGCAAGATCATAATGTAGAAGTACTCAATGAAACCATAGATCTTTACCGTTATTTTGATGCGACCAAACAAGCAGAATTCTTATACGATTGTGTTCAAGATACCATAGAGCGTATCATTCCGCAAGAAGTAATTTATCTGCAAAAATATGATGCATTTAAAAAGTACTTAGATAATACTTTTGAAATGCCGGATAAGATGGTAGCTCTTTTGGTTCGTTTTTTAGAACAAAATGAAGGTCAATTATCAAAACGTGCCTTAAAAAAGGAATTTTCAGTTTTAACAGAAACTGAAATTAAAGATATCGAAGACAGCTATAATGACCTTTTTCTGGGAGATACTACTGAATAAAAGAACTCACATATTTAAAAAAGGGAATGAAAATGATGGAGAAGAAAACATTTTAAGCCAAAGACATAAAGGCTTAAATATGTGAAGAAAGAATATAATATTCTATTTTAAAACCTTGCGAAGACGTTTCAAATAATAATTTATAATATGCGTTTATTCTGAAAAAGTAATTATAAATCTATTAGTTTAATTAATATCTGTTTTAATGTACTTCTTTTGTATACCTCGAAGTCTGTAAACGGTAGATTCAACTAATAAATGCAACAGACTCATAACGTTGTGAAACTCGACAGTTAGTAACTCAAAAATAAGATGAAATTTTTAACTGAGCCAGCAGAAACATTTTAATTTACTAAGTTAAAGTCTTTCTGCTGGCTTTATTTTTACCCGTTGCATTTATTAGTTGAATTCAGGGACTACTTTTCGTAAGCAATCCTTTAGATTTGTTCTTTGTAAAATTTGTAAATTTTAAAAAATAACCAACCCAATTAAGTGAACCTGCCCCCCGAGCAAAGTTAACGACTTATCACTTGATTAGGACTTTGTTGGGTTCATACTGAAAAGCCTCTGGCTGATACATTATTAGTTCATTAACCTGGTAAAATGATAAATTTTCTTTAGTTATGGGATGCTCCATTTACTAATATATGATAATAGAAAAAAAGAACCCTTAGTGTATTTTTAATACTAAGGGTGCTCACATTTCTTATGTTATTCTTCTTAGAAGTAAACTTACAAATAACTAGATGACATTCTTGTTATCCTACTTCCTTGATAAAAAAGATTATTCTCCTGTAATAGCTCTTTCAACTAAAGCTTCACATTCTTTAGCAGACATAAATCCATTTAAGAATTCCTGTAAAGAACCTACTTTTTCTACTTTTTGAAAGAACTCGCTGTGATCTGTAGCAAATACCGTTGGGTTGTCTGCTTTAGGATCTTCTTGTAATACATAGTAGTGGTCTGGGTGAGAAAAGCCAAAACAAACTTGAATAAAGTTTGGATTCTCTTGATTACTTACTTCTTTAAAAGCTGCAAGGTCTAATTTGCTTTTATCGCTAAAGACTTCTTCCCATTCTTGGTAATCTAAAGTAGATTTATCTAGTGGGGTAAAACTAGTTGTAGTCCAAATCTTTTGTCCGTGATTATCCACCACATCAAAATAGAAGTGTTGGATAAGTCTTTCAAAAAAGATTGGTTTATTATTGTAGTAAAGATCTAAGTGTTCTTTTATATAAAGACTTAATCCTTTAATGGGTTCGCTTGGATCATCTAAATGCCAAGTTTCTTGATCGAACTTAGGATAAAGAAGCGCATCAAAATTAATGCTAGATAACTCTTGTAAAAGGGTTCCTGTTACCATCTCAGATGTGTCCCCATTTAATTCTTTAATGCGTTGTAAAATTTCTGCTTTCATAATGGTAATCTTTTATTTATCGTGTTTTATATAGTGGTATTTCTCCAAGGGATACCTTGGTTAGAATCACGCTGTTAAAATTACTAAAAACAAAGGATAATACCCTTGTTTTATGTGGTGTTTTTTAGGGTTGGTTTACTTTTTATTATCCTTTAGCTAGGTGTAGTAACTGTTTGTAGACTTACTTTTCCCTCGGCTATATCATTGATCAGTCCTATAAGAGCTGAGCCATAAGGGGTTTGTTGCTTTGATAGGGTGAAAGTGGATTTTTCAATAGAGAAACTATTGTGCTTTGCATCCCAAATCAAAGGTGTATCCTTAAGCTCTGCCCAGCTCAAAGTACAGAGCTTTTTAAAAGCATCCTTGCAAACAATGCCTTGTTTGGTTATAGCCAAACCACTAACTCCTGTTAATAAGGATTCCTTAACGCAGCCATAGAGAAGGTCTGTTATCTTGTTTTGTGTAACAAAGTCTTGTAGAGGTTTGTTTTGGGCAGTTAAGGGCTCTAAAACTCCATCTAAATGTAAAGCAGTTATATGCTGGATTAGATCCTGGTATACAGGTGTAGGCAGTGGAAAAATATGCAGAGCTTGCACCTGAGGTAATACAATAGCGGTAATGTTTATTACATTTTGTTTTATAGCATAAAGGGTATCCGCTGATAAACCTAAAGCATTGATCTTAAAGAAAATTTCCCATGCTTGTAAAGCTACTTGGTCTCCTTGTTGCTTCTGGGTAAAGGCAATGATGCTGACCTTGGGTTGTGCTTTAAATAAAGAGAAGGTATTTTGGATAATTATCCTAAAATTAGTTATTAAAAAACCGATACTTTTTTTCTGTCCTGATAGGGGTATGGTAGCGCGTATACCAACAAAGGCCAAGGTCTGTTCGCCTGGTATTTGGGAAATATTGTTAAGTAAATCACTTTGCGCAGTTTCCAGCACCTGGGTGTTATCTGCAAATAAGGGATGCGGATTTTGTGTGGTAAATAATACACCTTGGTTTATTTTATCGGTATCAAGTAAGTACTGTTGTATTTGCTTAATAAGCTGCTCCATAACAAATTGAAATTAACAGGATAATAGTAAATATACAAGTTAAATTTCACATAGTGTGATGTATTTTACCCAAATACAAGTAATTATTTAGCTTTAGTGTTCAATAAAATAGAATTTTCACTGTTTTTTTGAGAAAAGATATAATTATAGACTCTAGTAAACAAATTACCCTTGACGCGTCTTTTGGTTCTTCTAACCTGTTTTCTAACAATCTTGCTGGAATCATTTTGTAATTCAGATAGAATATCTTTATGGTAGTGGGTGGCCACTTGCGCCCTTACACAAGCATTTGGGTCCTTGACTAGGACTTTAAGAATACTTAAGTTATCATACTTAGCCACTGAGCTACGCACTAGATAGTGCTTATCAAGACTTAGTTTCTCAAGGTGGCTGTCTAACTTACAGCGCTTACTTAACTCTAATCTAACCAAGATACTCTTGTCTTGGTATAAAGCATCAAATACTGACTCAGGATTGGTTTTAGCCACCATTGCTCTAATGCTCGCATCGCTGTCTTTAGCTAATTTACTGGCTAGAGAACTCTGTTTGTGGGCGCAGATATTTTGCTTAACCACGATACAAGAATCCTTTACCATTTGGTTTAAAATAGGGGTGAAGCCATGCTTGGCAACTTGTTGTCTAACGTAATTACTAGGGTCCTTAGCCAGGGTATTTAATAGCTTTTTATTGGGATGTTTAGCCACTTCCATTCTAATGTTAGGGTCTTGTTCATCCATTAAAAGCTCTAGTAATTTTGGATCGTTTATTTTAGCTAGCTCTTTTTTAATACTCCAGTGTGTCTCTGGTAGTATAACCTTGTAGTCTTCCACTGTCTTAACAAGGTTTTTTTGATTGTCTTTATATGCCTGTAAGATGGAGTTAACCAGGGTTTTACTTATAGGTTTTTTTTCAAAATACTGTTTTGCTTGTTCTAATGTAAAACACTGATAATCTAGTAAGATATAAGGATGAGCAATAATAATGGGAGCTCCTTCTAAAGGGTGGTCTAAAATAATCATCGTTAGTTGGTCTGGTTAAATCTTTTAAGTGCTATGTTTTTCAAAAGTAATATGTGATTCACTTTGAAAGTAAAAATAACTCAGTGAAAGAGTAAAGTAGGCAAATTACAAGTTTTTTTGCAATAATATACCTCTTATAGACAAAAATAGGAAGTAGCCTTAAAACAGGTCTAAATATTAGTCCTCTTTTATGGCTACTTCCCATTGGTGTGCATGGCCTATTGTGCATGACTAAGAATCTTGCTATACTTTTTTTGCCTGTGTTTTTTTTCAGCCAAAGATCATTGCTTTTAAAGCAAATGATCTTCAACCAGACTGTTTTTTAAGATTCCTCTTGTAGCCAAAAAGGCATACTTTGTATGGTGATCTTCTTATCGAATAAAATTTTATAAGCTAAGGCATCTCCTTCGTTTTTAATGAAGATAGTACTTTCTTGGGCTTGGTAGGAATGGTCGTATACTTGTTTGAACTCTTCGAAGGCAGATAAGTTAAGTAGGGTTTCTCCTGCGTTAGCCCCAGATAATCTACAAGCATATACCACTGGAATTCCCACTACGGTTAATTCTTTTCTTTTATTTACCAGATGTACCTCTCCGAAGTCTACTCCAATTCCAAGGCCGATGTCCTTAATGTATACATTAAAGAAGTTCTTGTGTTTCCAGTAATGCTCAGCAAAAGCTTGGTGACATTCTTGTGCTGCTTTTAAAGCTCTTACAATTGCTTGTTCTCCAGAGAAGAACTTAGGGAAGAAAGCCAAGATACCATCACCGGTGAATTTATCAAATACCCCATAGTTATCTAAGATAATTTCCGATAGTTGATCGGTTAAAAGAGTAATGAAATCCGCAAATTGCTTTGGACTCTTTGCCTTTAGCATTAAATCGGTCGAGCGTCTAATATCAATGGATATAACTACCATCTCATGTAAAACTCCATCTTTAAAGTTGTCTTTAAAATCTGGATCTGAGAACAGGAAATCCGAAGCCTCTGGAGTAATTCTATGCGAGATGTGATTGATTGCTTCTTTATTTTGCAATTCCTCTAATAAAACTACTAATCTTTCCTTGTGTTCTTTTACATTTTTATTGTCTGCAATCAAGGTGCTGATTTCACCTTTTAACTCACTGATTTCTTTTTCTTGTTTGGCCGTTGCCTTGAAGTTTAAAATAGAACCAAGACTATTATCGTATGGATCATCATCAAAGGATAAGTCCAGTTTTTTTCTATTGTTTTTACTTTTAATTTTAGTTGTGCCTGCTAACAAGTTTACTTGTTGCACTTGCTTATCACCAGTATTTACTATCCCTTTATCACTTGTAGTTTCTAGGGTATGTTCCAAGTTACTTTGAATATTTTTGTTTGTTGTTTTTTTATTAATTGTCATAAATTATGATTTGTATAAAAATACATAATTATTGGGTATTATTGTTGTTTTTAAGTCTAATTTTTTAATAGTATTAGCTAATTTTTTCGGAAAATTGTTGCAGTTTGATAAAATGTCACGTTTTTTATATTTGTCATTACCTACTTGCGAATTTTTTGATTTAACTTATCATAGAAATGCTATTTTAGGTAAATAGGTTTTTATAGGCTTTAGCTTTAGAAAATATCAATACGTTGATAAATATTATTTTCTGATCCTTATATATGTTATGTAAAATAATTGTTAAGTAATTGTGATTTCTAAGTATTTGTTTTTAGAGGTTAATTGGTGTAGGATTAGATATTTAGGTGTTTATTTGTTTTTAGTATGTATTATTTGTAATAATATTTAATTATTTTTAATATTTAAAGTGTTGAAATATTTTTGTTTTAAGGTGTTTTTAACTAAATTAGATGCCAACCAATCAAACTTAAAAATATTATTATGAAAGACACACAACCTATTCGCGGAACACAAGGAGCTGATATTATCGGTCCTCGTAACTTAGAAGCAGAAAAACAAAACCCAGATATCTTATTACCACCAGAAACCGATCACGGTGGAATTCCAAATTTAAAGTATCCATTTGCAATGGCACACTGCCGTTTAGAAGATGGAGGATGGGCTCGTGAGGTAACTCAAAGAGAAATGGGTAGTATGCAAGAGATGGCTATCGTTGATATGCGTCTACCTGCTGGAGTTGTTCGTGAACTTCACTGGCACAAAGAAGGAGAGTGGGCTTACGTTTTAAAAGGTAAGGTTAGATTTTATCTAGTGGACGATAAGCGTAATGTATTAATTGAAGATTTAGAAGAAGGAGATCTTTGGTATGCACCTCCGGGATTCCCTCATGCTATTCAAGGATTAGAAGGAGAGGGTACTGAGTTTGTACTTGTCTTTAGTGATGGAAACTTCTCAGAGAACCAAACATTACTAGTAACAGAACTTTTTGCTCATACTCCTAAAGAGGTTTTAGCTAAAAACTTTGGTGTAGCAGAATCAGCATTTGATGGAATTCCAGCAAGTGAAAAGTATATTTTCCGCTTACCAGTTCCAGGACCACTTGATCAGGTACGTAAGGAATTAGGAGCAGCTACATTTACAAGTAAATATGTATTTAGAGCATCTAAGTACCCTAAGACAAAATATGAAGGTGGAGCTACTCAACTAATAGACAATGAAGTGTTTGAAGTTACAGACCTGGCAGCCCTTATCATTGATTTAGAGCCAGGAGGAATGAGAGAGATACATTGGCATCCAAATGCAGATGAGCTTCAATATTACATCAGTGGTAAGGCTCGTATGACTGTATTTGATGCGGTAAATAATGCAAGGACTTTTGATTATCAAGCAGGTGACGTAGGATATGTTCCAAGAAGTTTATCTCACTACATAGAGAATATTGGAGATGAGCCGGTAAGAGTTATCAACGTGTTCCATAAACCAAAATACAGTGATGTTTCACTAAATAACTGGTTAGCATTAACACCTAAAGATATCGTATCTGGGCATTTAGACATTGAAGAACCTTTTATTGATTCTCTACGTCAGAAATATCAATCAGTTGTTAAAGGTTAATTAAACTTATAATCACATATAATCATATAACTGAGTAAGATAATGTTGTTTAACTAATTACTTACTCAGTTATCTTTGTTAACTATTTAATAAAACTGTATATGGAAGAATTTATGTCTAAGATGCTTTTTTCCGATCTTATTCCAATTATCGTTATTATGGCAATTGGGTACGTCAGCGGAAGAAAGAATGTTTTTCAACAGGGGCAATCTCAGATTTTTAATAAACTTGTTTTAGATTACGCTTTACCAGCAGCTTTGTTTATTTCAATTGTTAGAGCTGATAGGGAAATGTTGTTTGAAAATGCAACTTTAAGTATTATCTCTCTTGTTGGACTTGTGGTATTGTTTATGGTTTCTTATTACACCATACAAATATTTTTTAAGCGTACCAAGGCAGAGGGAGCAGTCTGTGCTCTTGTAGCTGGTTCTCCAACTATTGGGTTTTTGGGATATGCTATTTTAGATCCACTTTATGGAACTGGAGTTGAAACAGGATTAGTGGTTGCAATTGTTGCAATTGTAGTAAACGCAGTCACTCTACCAATAGGATTGTACTTATTAAATGCAGGTAGTGATAGTGCAAACAAAGATGCTAAATCTAATAATGCAAGCGCAGTAATTGATGCATTAAAACAACCAGTTGTATGGGCTCCTATTTTGGCTGTTATATTTGTTCTAATAGGAATTAAAGTTCCAGCTCAAATTGATCCTACTTTTGAATTGCTTGCTAAAGCAAATTCGAGTGTGGCTGTTTTTGCAGCAGGTCTTACTCTAGCGGCATATAAACTTGAGCTAGATTGGGAAACTGCATACAATACATTTTTCAAATTAATTCTTATGCCAGCAGTATTTTTAGGTGTGGGATTATTTTTTGATTTAAGTACTTTAACTCTTCAAATGCTTGTTCTAGGAGTTGCTTTACCACCTGCATTCTCAGGAGTAATCATCTCTGGTAAGTATAATGTTTACACCCGACAAGCAACATCGAGTTTAGCGGTAAGTGTTATAGGATTTATTCTAACGGCTCCAGGATGGGTTTACCTTGCTAAAGTACTAAGTAGCTAAGATTTTATACTTTTTTATAATTAATGTTTTATGGTTAAATTTCATTAATTTACAATCTCGTTTGAACTAGTTTTAAACGAGATTTTTTTATGTGTTCTATCTTTGAGGTTTGTATGGCACAACTGATTTGAGTAAGGGCAAAGAATTGCGTATTATTTCGATAAAGAAAAACACTATGGTTAAAAAAAACATTACAAATATTTATATGCAGATAACTACTCTAAAGTCTTACATAAAATATTTATCAAGGATTTTATAACCTGTTAGATTAAAGTGGTTGATTAAAAGTATAGTGTTTTATTTAAATAAGGATTCACTTTAAGAAGAGGCAATATTTTATCGGTAGTCTTACCAGCAATGGTATCTAGAAAAGGAGCTAATTCCTTACTATCGCTAAAGAGATAACCACTAAGGGCTGTTTCAGGAAATACGGCGTAGTCCACCGATTGCTCGGCTACTTTTTCTACGGCTTGTGCTAAATTATCAATATTTAAATCTAAACTACCTCATTTGGGAATAAAGTCAACGGCAGCAACTTTCAATTCGCTTTTTTTCATCTTGCTTACTTTTTTAATTTATTACTCAATAAGAATTACTTTTAGAGTCTTCTAGTATATGAAAGTAAGTTAATTAAGTAAGA
>CANROJ010000057.1 GCA_947632215.1 uncultured Flavobacterium sp.
ATTATTACGTTGTATTACCTTGTGTAGTGAATTTATACTAAAACCATAAGTATCTAATTCTTTTATTGTTTTGTATGACATTGTTAAGCTCTTTAATTGGCAAAATAAAAAATAGTTTGACTATTAAGTTTTCATTCCATATTCTCAACTACTATGTGTATCAAACAAGACAACTAATCACAAATAATAGACCTACTAAGACTAGCAAAATCGACTATTAATTGTGTTTTATATGACTAAACTTTGTGAGTATAACAATATAGTTATTCAACACTGATAAAAACTGTCAAACCATATTTAAATATACGCTAAAAAGTTTAAAATCAACTAGAAATACCTCACTTTTTCACCAGATTTATTTCCACTCTTGTTCCAGTAATATCGGAGATAATTCTCAACGAATCTTTATTATTAGTAAGCTCTAATCTCTTTTGTATTATACTTATTCCCTTAGAGACATGGGAGGATTTTTGTTTGTTTGAAAACCCAACTCCGTTGTCTTTTAAAATTAACAAATATGCCTTATCCTTTTCTTTCACCTCTAAGGTAATAGTTGGGTTATCAATGCTTTTATCAAAAGCATGAACTACAGAGTTCTCCACAAAGGGCTGTAAGAGCATAGGAGTTATTAAAATACTTCGCAGATCAATACTAGGCTCTGATTGTACTGAAAAAACAATCTGATTGTTTACTCTAATATTTTCAATCTCTAAGTAATTCTCAAGATAAGTGATTTCCTGTTGCAAGGACACTTCTTTAACATCGGAATAAGTTAAGGTTGTTCGAATTAAACTAGCAAATCGCTCTATATAATACAACGCCTTATCTACATCATTGCTAATGATAAAGAATTGAATAGAACTAAGTACATTGAATAGAAAATGAGAATTTATCTGACTTTGTAAAGCCTGCAACTTCACATCAGCTAGGCGCTTCTCAAGTAAGAGTTGTCTTTCTTGATCTTGATTTTTCTGGGTAATATAAACTAATTGTTTGTTTTGTTTATTGGTCAATACAGCTACTCTTACTTTATAGAACACTACCCAAAATAAAATAAACAACACCCCAGCTGTAATAGCAAACCAAGTTGTCTTATAAAACGGAGGCTTAATAATTAAGTTCAACAAGTCCACCACCTTGATTTGTCCAGTAGATAAATCAATCCACTGTATTTGTATGGGATAATAATCTGCACTTAGGTAAAACACCTCTATGCTATTATGCCTGGTTAAGTCTCTCCAGGGTTCAGTAGGCTTTAATCGGTACTTAAAAAATATTTTCTGAGGATATTTAAAACGGTGAGTCCCAAAATCTATCCTTATGTTATTCTGGTTGGAGTTTAGGGAAATATCTACAGGCAGTTCTTTGTTGTCCCTTAAAGTTAAAGCCTTTTCATTAGCGAGTACTTCGGTAATAAAAACATTTAGATCTACTCCTTTAAAAGAGGTGAAAAAATCTCTATTTACCTCATAAAAGCCATGATGGCTACCCAGATAAAGAGAATTATCTATCTCTAAGCCACAGGTAATATTGTTATCAGATAACCCTTGTTCTTTATCTAAGAAAAAGTGCTTATCGTCCTTATAAACATTAAGCCCTAGATTTGTAGCTACAAACAAATAATCTCCACTTTGCTGTAAAAAACGAATCTCATTACCCATAACTCTACTACTTGATATAATAGGATAGTCATCCTTTTGGGTGATCTCTAAAGTGGGTTGGGTAATATCAATAGAATAGATATCTCCATAATCGGTGGCAACAATTAATTCTCCATTGTCATTTAAATCAATTTTACTTATGTATTTCTGATCGAGTATCCCTCGGTTTACCCAAGAGGTGAACTTACCTCTTTTAAACTGAAATACACCCTTTAAGGCTGTGGCAAAATAAATAGCGTTTTGAGAAACAGCTATATCGACAATTTCACTAGGTATATGGGCAATCTCTACCCCTTGTTTATTATCCCAATGGTGGTAATACAGATAATCAAAAGTAGCTAAGTTGGTAAATATTCTAATACCTCCGTAAGGAACTGCTGTAACTAAGGAATCTCTAAAAAAGTCAAAAACATAACTGTGAATAGGATAGTAATTCTTTATCTGATTAGTTTGACTACTAATCTCAAACAAACCAATATTGCTTGACACCCAAACACTTTGATGATGCACTTTTGCATTATAAAAAACAATATGCTCGGGGCTAGTGGAATAATCTATTGGAAAGAAGTGATTCTCAATAGTGGCTTTATTGGCAAAAACATGCTGATTCTTGGTTTGAAAATCCTTAAAAGCATCTAAATTTATTTGCCTAACAAGTTCTTTATTTCTAAAAACACTCAAGCCCTTAGTATCAAAAACATACATCTGATCTTGGATGTTTACCATACTATAGACTAAGCCGGCTTGCTTGTTGTGCTGAATTGGAGCGTCTAAATCAATTTGAAACAAACCTTCTGTCTTACTACTGATATATAAAAAGTTTAAAGGATCAATTGCAATACTACTTAAGCCAGTGATAGGCAAAGATAGCTGTTGTTGCAGATTAAAGATCTTACCTTCAAAGATACTATACACTCCAGCTTGACTTTGATAGGTACCACAGGTAAGTAAGTAAATTTGATCATTGACCTGTACAAAGTCTCTTACATTGCCAAGGGGGTAACGCTGGGCTAAACTAAAATCCTTTTTATGAATTTTAATTAACTCCTCCGTGGTGCCTAGGTAGATAAACTGATCATCAGAAAAACAAGACAATATCTTCTTTGTATCGGATACCTTTATAAGCTTATCATTATTAACCAAATATACCCCATCGTTAATGGTAGTTGCGTAAACTTGGTTGTTACTCATAAAAAAATCACTTACTTCAAAGTAATATTCACTGTCTTGTATAAAACTAGGATTAGTAATACTGAAATCATCTATAGAGATAATAGAAACTCCATTTTGCGTTCCTACATAGATATGGTCATTAAAATAAAAAACGGATCTTGCTTTATTAGAAACAAGACCCTGTTGAGTATCTAGAATTTTCGCCTGTTGGCCATCAAGGTAAAGTACTCCTTGTCCGTAACTAACACTCCATATACCGCCTTTAGAATCCTGGGTTACATCAAAGACATTAGTAAATTCTAAAGCTTTACTCAATGGATTCTCTACAAACAAGTTTACCTCCTTGTTTAATAAACCAATAGAGCTGGCTAGCCATAGATTATTGTCCGAGGCAATAAATACTTTATTAATATCATTGGATATTAAGCCTTCATTTAAAGTATATTGTTTGCTAAGGATAAACTGAGCATGAGTCGATCCACCTAATAAATAAAAGACAACACTAAATAGAAGGACTTTTATTCTCATAGAATAAAATCTTCTAAAATGTCTTTATAACTTTTGGAAACTGGTATGGTGTCTCTGTTGAGGCAACAAGATTCTTTGAGTTCCATTTCTCTTCTCTCTTTACTGTAGTTTTTAACGTGGTTCAAGTTGACAATATAACTCTTATGCACCCTTAAAAAGCGATCTTCTGGAAGTCTACTTTGGATTTCTTTTAAAGTCTTACTCTGTATATACTTATCTTTAGTTGTAACAATAGCGCAGTAACTTCCCTCTCCTTTACAATAAAGAATATCCTCTAAGTTAATAAGCTCTCGCTTGTTATTATTGTGGGCTACAAGCTTAAAAAGACTTTCCTTTTCGTATTTCTCATTATAGCGAATTAAAATATTCTTTAACTGCTCTCTCTCAATTGGTTTGTTTATATACCCGAAACACCCCAGGGTATTCAAAGAGTATTGAATATGCTCTGCATAAGCCGTTACAAACACCACTTCAAATAAGCTAGTATCAACTTGTTCAAACAAAGCAAAGCCTCTCTCATCTGGCATTTCTATATCTAGAAATACAATATCAGCATGAACCTGTTTTAAGACTTTCACCCCAGCTTGCACAGAGTCACATAGATGAAATTCGTGTTTATTTAAAGGAAATAAAAATTCAATATATTTTTGGATAAGCTCCCTATTATTTGGTTCATCATCGATGATTACCAATGTTAAATCTTCCATAAAATCGATAGTAAAGTGATTACAAATATAATCAACATTTCATCTTACCCTTGCCTTATAAGACTAAAAACTATTATTATAAGTATATTTAACAAAGCAAATCTTTTAAAATAAAGATATTCTACTCTTGAGATTTAAAGATATTTTAACTATTTTACTTTGTTAATATAAGCTAAAGATAACGCGGTCCTATGGCAAGAAGGTTACTACAGAAAAAGTAAGTGTTTTATGTTCTACAGCAATTTTCTAACTTAAAAACCATCAGAGACACAAAACAAAAAAGTAAAACTATTTCTGTAAAGCAAGCTTGCCAATGAGCTGATTAAGACTATTGTCTTGGGCATTTTTAACTCTTTTATCTTTTAGCAAAACACTTGTAGGATAATTCTCTACAAAAAATGTAGCTACATCCTCTAGAGGCTCATCTTGAAAATTATCATACTCTCCTATTCGAAGCACTTTATCTAAGAGCTTCTTGGAATCAAAGTCTTTTAATGGCTTTAAATACAGGTTTAAAACACTATAAAAAGTATAAAAACTAACAAGATCTAACATTATACCATATTGAAAATCTTGGTCTAAGACTTGAAAAGCAAGTAAAAAGTCTTCTTTACTATTAACGTGATTACTTAGTAGATACTCTAGATAGGAATTATAAAATTTCAGAAAATCCTTTTGATTCTCCAAGTGTTCACGCACAAAAACGTAATCCTCCACGCTCTTGCAAAGAACAACGTTCTTACTTAGTAATAAGGCTTGTTTCGCTTTGTTACCTTGTTTGGCATAAATTTGTAGTAAAAGTTCTTGATAAGGTTTATTATAAACCTTTTTCACGTTGTTTGCAATACACGCAAGAGCAAAGTGTTCACTTAAATTTAGATCTACTTCTAAAAGATGTTTAATCAAAGCTTGGTTATACTTATTCTCAAATAAAATAGGCTCAAAAAGTGTATAGTTGTTCTTAAAAGCATCCGTTGAGACAAAAAGCTGCAATAGGGTATACTTCACAGGCGGCTCTAAAGTCAAAGTACCTTGGAGATCTTTGTTTAAAACTTCTATTGACTCCAAGGCCAAAAACTCTCTATAGTTAAGATCTGCTTCTTGTACTATGTTATCTAATAAAAAAGCATATGCTTTTTGTTTTAAATAATCCCTCTCGGTACATATTTGCTGCATTAGAAAAACTAAAGCCTCTTTCACTAGTACTCTATCCTTTACATTTAAAAGAGTTCTAGTGTAGTTTAAAGTAAACTTCTTAGCAAAAGTTTGAAGTCTTGAAACGCTAACATCCATACGGAATTTAAACTCTTCTACCTGGACAAACACGGCCGTGAAAATATCAAGAGTCTCTTTTTTATAAATCACTGTTGGTAAATTCTTAAGCATCCCATCCAAGGATAATTCCAAGAGTTCTACTAAAGATTTTAATAAAGTCGCATCCACTCGCTTTGACTTACCTATAATACTCTTATAGGCTGCGCCCATAGTGGTGATCACCCACTGCCCAGTATAATCATAAGGGGTATTGTCTTGAAAACTAACAATAAAGTTTTGTTCTATCTCCTTGTTCTTAGCAAAGAGCTCTAATAGCCAATTATAGACCAAATCCTTATCCTTATCTTGTAATAAGGCCTGGGCTTGAGTAATTATCTGCTTTGGTGCCTTTTTGTTTAAAAGGCTCTTGGAAGATGTCTTTTGTCCTTGAAGAATCTCACGTAAAGATAAAAGCATAGCGTATTTATGAACGCAGGGCTCAAAACCAGCCTGACACTCACAATTAATCTCACTTATTTTACTACCGGATAAATTTACAAGTACCGCTAAACTATCTTGCTTGTCATCCACAAAACCTTCCCATACACCTTTAGATAGAGCTTCGATTTCTCTTACAGTGAACTCTTTAGCTTGGGATAACTGATTTTTATTGCCTTTTTTTAAATATTGAAGAATAGTCATTGGTTTATATTTAAATGTCCAAAGACAAATATATTATAAAAACAGACAATAAAAACACCTATATAAGCAGGAGATAAAAAACAACTACCTTTAAATTTTTACAAAAATTATTGTAATTAAAATTTATTTAAGCCCATTAATTCATTAAAAAACAATAATTTAATGCCGTACAACTAAAAATAACAACAAAACACACTTAAAAAGTGTAACATAATCAATAATAAAACGACTAACAAAACAATTAAACTTAAGAATATAACACATATGTTTAAGCTACTAGCATCATTAGAAAGAAAAAGGCTCTCTAGATCTACTAACCAACAAAACTCCATTTTTATAACTATTTTGAAATGGATAGGTATTGTTTATTTTTCTATCCTCTTTGCCTCTCTAGGTTTAGGTGGATACTTCCTATTAGAAGAGCAACCACAACTTGGTTCAACTCCCATTGAGATAGTAAGTAGATTTTGGATCTACTATATATTTGCTGAATTAGTCATGCGCTTTATGCTACAAAAGCTACCCACAGCCAATATCATTCCCTTATTAATTTTACCTTTAAAAAAGATAGAGATTGTTCGTTTCTATGTCAATAGTCGATTTTGGAGTCCCTTTAACCTGATTCAGTTGTTTTTCGTTATTCCCTTCACGGTACTTTGTTTAATTGATGGACAACCCGTTTTACAGGTAATAGCATGGTCTTTAGGACTATACCTTTTAAGTCTTGTAAACAATTTTGTTTACATCTTAATGGAGTCTTATAAGAAGGTGTTTTTCACCATTGCCACACTGCTTATTCTAGTTGTAGCAATTCATTACTTTAACCTACTGGATATAACCATATACACCAAATACATTTTATATAGTATATTCCTTTATCCTTATCTACTATTAGTTGTTATGGCTCTTTTATATCTGAGTTACAGAGCTACTATTAACTACTATGTAAAAAACATGTACTTAGATCAGATATTAGAGCTTAAAGTAGAACAAGCCTCTGGTAAGGAGTTAAAGTGGCTGGATAACTTTGGTACTTATTCGAGCTTTTTAAAGAATGATTTTAGATTGATTGCACGTAATAAAAGAGCTAGAACGACTGTTTTTATGAGTATCTTTTTTATGTTCTACGGCTTTTTAGTTCTTACTCCAAATAGCGATAATCAATACCCAGCATTTATGATGATACTAGTTGCATTCTTTGTTTCGGGTGGTTTTCTAATGCTTTTTGGTCAGTATGTACCTAGTTGGGACTCTTCCTACTACCCCTTTATGATGACTCAAAATATTACCTATAAAGATTACCTTAAATCTAAATGGTTAATTATAGCCCTGGCTACTGCAGTTTCGAGTTTTGCCAGCGTATTTTACATCTTTAAGAGCATGGAATTGTTTTACTTAATTTGGGCCATGGGAATATTCAATATTGGTATAAACTCCTATTTAGTTCTATGGGCTGGAGCTTACATGAAAAGTCCAGTAGACCTTACGGCCAATAAAAACGTATTTGCCGATAAGAATGCCTTTAACCTACAGGTAATCTTACTTTCATTACCTAAACTAGTATTGCCTATTGTAGTTTATTTTATAGGTAACTTAATTTATGGATTCTGGTCAGGATTCGCTCTACTTATAATTACAGGGATCTTAGGCATATTTGCTCAAAAGAAGATCTTCAGCTACATTGAAAAAATTTACAAAGAACAAAAATATAGCACCTTAGCTGCTTTTAAAAATAAATAATATGATCCAAGTAGATAACTTAGTAAAATCCTATGGGAGTCAAACGGTTTTAAATATTGAATCCCTACACATAGAAAAAGGTCAAAGCATTGGTTTAGTTGGTAACAACGGAGCTGGAAAAACAACTTTCTTCAGTCTTTTACTCGACCTTATACAACCAAGTAAAGGCTCTGTATCCATTGGTGAATATCCAGTGAATCAAAGCGAGCTGTGGAAGACCTATACAGGTTCCTTCTTCGATGATTCCTTTTTAATTGGATATCTAACTCCGGAGGAATATTTTTATTTTGTTGGAGATTTAAGAGGGATGAAAAAAGATCAAGTAAATCAATATTTACAGCAATATGAAAGCTTCTTTAACCAAGAGATTTTAGGCAAGAAGAAGTTTTTACGTGATTTCTCCAAAGGAAACCAAAAGAAAGTTGGTATTGTAGCGGCCTTTATGGCCGATCCAAAACTTGTAGTTTTAGACGAACCTTTTGCTAACCTGGATCCAACCACTCAGCATAGACTAAAACAATTAGTCAAACAAAAGATGCAAGACAGACAAACCACTATTATTATCTCTAGCCATGACTTGGTACATACCTTTGAGGTTTCAGACCGTATCATTGCTTTAGATAAGGGAATAATAAAAAAAGATGTACTTACCCAAGAGAGTAGTTTCCAAGAGCTAGAAAGCTTCTTTGCAATATAAAAACCTACAAAACAAAGAGTTAAGCTACTTCTTACCACCCAAATATCCAAGAAAAGCAAACAAGAGAGCCTTAAGGATATTTAATACATAAAGCTACCTTTTATTCAAAAGGGTAGCTTTATGTATTAAATATTAAACCAAAAACATCTAATGCTATCTAAATAAAAACAATATTTCCAACCTAATAAAATATTATTAATAAATAATTACCACCAAGGCGCAACATTTAATATTTTTTGTATATTACACATAGTATAATTAAGTTAATTTTTTATATCTGATTAGATGTATACCACACTAAGAAATCCCTTATATTTTATTAGACCCTTAACTAACTATGACGCGTTTTTACATTGTACTGTTTTCTGTTTTGTTTGGACTATCGTCCTATTGTCAAGTAATTATTCAAGGTAACGTTATAGACTTCAACGGTCAGTTACTTCCCTCGATTAGTATATCATTAGTAGACCCTACAAATGGAGCTGTGATTACTTATACTACTTCGGATGCCAATGGGAATTACTCTTTGAGTCTACAGAGTGATCACACTAAAGTTTTACTGCGTACTTTTTCGTCTAAATACGATAGATATGAACAGGAAATTGAAGCCAAATCACAGCTTATTCCACTTGTCTTAGAGCCAAAAAACACAGAACTAGAGGAAATATTTATCAAAGCTTCCCCTATTGTACAAAAAAACGACACCATAGTTTTCGACCTTAATTCCTTTGCTAGTAAGAACGACAGAGTATTGCAAGATGTACTAAAGAAAATGCCTGGTATGGAAGTATCAGAAAATGGAGAGATTAAATATCAAGGCGAGAAAATCAATGAATTTCTAGTAGAGGGAAAAAACTTAATGCAAGGTAGTTATTCGGCTATCACCAAAGCCTTACCTAATTTACATATTAGTAAATTGGAGGTTTATGAAAACCATCAACCCATTAAAATGCTAAGAGGTAAAATACCCTCTAGTAGTCCGGCTATAAACATACGCTTAAAAAACAAAATTAGTTTTTCTGGTAGTGGCCGTGTAGCTGGTGGTGGTGACCCGTTTGTTTACAACGTGTCTGCCTCTCCAATGTTTTTCAGTAAAGGACTGCAATACTTAGTAAGCTTGGCTTCAAATAATTCAGGAGAACAGCCACAACAAAGGTTTACCAACTTTAGCTTTGGTCAAGCCTTCGATGCCTTTAGAATGAGCACCTCTTCTTCCCCATTATTATCTATTGCCTCTTTGGGTAATCCTTCGATTGATAGAAAAAGATATCTTAGAAATAAAAGCAATGCAGTTTCTGCAAATTTCCTAAACGACTTAAGCGATCAAACAACCTTAAATACTAACATTTTTTACAACAATGAATTCGTAAGACAAGATGCTTTACAAAGTACTAGTATGGCCGTTTTTAATCCAATAACAAATACCTTTGACCCCCTAATATACACCAGAGAGAATGACAATGCGCTTTTCACAGAATCCATTCAAGGTAAATTCACTCTAACTAAGAATACAGACAACAACTATATTAAAAATATACTAACCATAGATGTAGATCGCAAGAAGGATCACTCTTTAATGCTTTTAAATCAAGACCCTATCGATCAAGAGTTATATTCCCCTAATTTTAATATACAGAATTCCTTTTCTAGTTTAATTCCCGTGGGCAATAAAAAGTTTGCAAATTTCAGAAGTTTAGTGAATTTCTCTAATAACAAACAAAATTACCTGGTACAAACCTTTGGAAACCTAAACTTAGGCGATCCTACTTTGGATTCCTATCAGGACCTAAACCAGATCTATAAGCAAAATAAATTCTATACTCACAATGCTATTTCTATGTCATGGGTAAAGAAAAAATGGACCCTAACTAGTGAATACAGCCTGCAATATGAGCATACAAAATTTGATACCCAGCTTTGGGCAATAGATGAGTCTATTTATTTTCCAATGGGAGCAGCTTACACCAATGAGCTTACGTATAATCAGATAGTGAATCAACTTGACAACTCGGCCTCGTATTCTTCTAACAAATGGAAAATGCGTTTCTCGTTACCTATTTCCTTTAGAAATATAGATTTAAAAGACAGACAAGAGAATACTACACAAAACAAGAATAAAGTTAACTTCTTGCCTTCTGCTAATATCACTTATACCTTAAATCATATGTGGACCCTAAGAGCTGGTTCAAACATTAATGTTTCTTACACCCCACTATCGCAGCTCTACAGCAACTTTATATTCTCTGGGCTTAATCTAAGTGCTTACCAAGGTAAGACACAAGATACAAGAACTTGGAGTAACAGAGGTGTTGTAGAATTCAAGAATCCATTCAATGGTATCTTTGGAAATGCATCCATCACACAGTCAAGCACAAAAAACAATGTTTTATTGCGCCAACAAATACAACCTAACGGACAACAAATCATAGAAGCCATTGAAAAAGATAACACTTCTACTTCTTTAACTTCTGTTGTAAATATTGGAAAGTTCTTTAGTGATTTCTCAACTAATGTAAAACTTACCTATAGTAATCAAACCACAAAGAATGATGTTATTTTAAACCAGAGTTTCGCAAGAGTTACTAATCACAACAATACCTATGGGGTATCCTTTACTAATAATCATCTTTCTTGGTTGCAAGTTAACTATGACTTTTCATATACCCAAAGTAGCAGAGACAACCATAATACTACAGTTTATTCGTATAAGAATTCTTCGCTTTTTAGCCTTGATGTAAGTCCATTTAGCTCCCATAGTATAACCTATAAACTAGATTACAGACAAAGTAATTTCAATAACCAAGTTTTTGCAAATCGCTTTATGGATCTGCAATACCGCTATAAATGGAATAAGCGAAAAATTGACCTAGAATTAGAGTGGATGAACATATTAAATCAAAAACAATACCAACAGGTAATCATCAATGATATTCAAACCACCACTAGCTCCTATCAAATTAGACCTAGACAAATAGTACTTCGTGTACGTTTTACTTTTTAATACCTTAAAAACACTTACTGTATTGTCTGAATAAAATAGCTTTGCTAAAGATATCAAAGCAGAAGTCTGGAACTGTCTCATTGCAAAATGAGGTAGCCTTTTCTTTTGTAGGATATTTTAATTGTGTTTTTTGATTTTGATTTACCTATTAAAAAAACTATCTATATCACATACAATAAAGAATTGATGTATAGACAAGTAAGGAAATAGATTAGCAATTAAAAGTAAAATCTATACCTTATAAGGTATAAATCAAACTAAATACGCCAATATAATACCCTAACAGGTATAGTTTAGTATATAATAAACATACCGACTTGTCTACTTAATTAGTTTACTTTATAAATTTATCAACTTCTTGCTCAAATATATTATCTTGCTTTATAATAAGCTCCTTTAATATAGAAATCCCTTGTGGGAAGTATATCTATTTTAAAAGATAGTCCTAAAAAACATTATTTGTTATCATAATATACCTCTTATGGAATTTAAAGCTTTATTAGACGCTCAAAGAGTATTTTTCAACTCTAATCAAACCAAAGACATTGTCTTTAGAAAACAAGCGCTCTTAAAGATTAAAAGCATCCTTAAGAACAACGAGCACAATCTATACCAAGCAATCTACAAAGACTTTAAAAAAGGTGAATTAGACACCTTTGTCACAGAACTGCAAATCATCTATAGTGAAATTGATTATTTTACAAAGAATCTAAAACGCCTATCTAAAGTAAAAAGGGTAAAAACGCCTTGGATACTTTGGCCAGCAACCAGTAAACAGTATAAAGATCCTCTTGGCTGTACTCTTATTATCGGAGCTTGGAATTACCCTTATCAATTAACTTTACTTCCGATGATAAGTGCCCTTGCAGCAGGTAATACTTGTGTGATAAAGCCAAGTGAGCTACCCGTGCATAGTATGGAATTACTCCAGAGGCTTTTTAATGAAAGCTTCAACTCTAACTATATCTACTTTGCCTTAGGAGATAAGGATGTAACCCAGAAACTATTAGACCTACAATGGGATAAGATCTTTTTTACCGGAAGTCCTAGCGTTGGAAAAATAGTATATCAAGCAGCAGCCAAAAACTTAACGCCTGTTACTCTGGAATTAGGAGGTAAATCTCCAGGTATAGTATCCAGAACAGCTAACCTAGCGATATGTGCTAAACGCCTGGTTTGGGGTAAGTTCTTAAATGCTGGACAAACCTGTATTGCTCCAGATTATCTACTGGTTGAGAAAAGTGTTGTTCATGAATTTATAAAAGAGTTAATCAAAACTTTAAAGGAGTTTAATTACTTTGATGGAGCTCCCCATTATACTAGTATTATAAATGAGAAACACTTTAATCGTATTCTAGGGTTAATCGATCCAGAAAAGGTGATCTATGGAGGCTCTTCCAATAGTAAGACTCTCTATATAGAACCAACTATTATAAAAGATATAGGTTGGGAAGATCCAATAATGCAGCAGGAAATATTCGGACCACTACTTCCCATTATAGTATATGAGGATTTCCAACAAACCATTGCTTCTATAAAGCAAAGGCCTAAGCCACTAGCTGCGTACTTGTTTACCCAAGATGAAAAAGAAAAATCCACTTTCACCAATGAGCTTAGTTTTGGAGGCGGATGTATCAACGATACACTAATGCATGTAGCCAACATTAATCTACCCTTTGGAGGTATTGGTCTCTCGGGCATGGGAGCATATCATGGAGAAACAGGTTTTAACAGCTTTACTCATAATAAATCTATCTTAAGTAAAGCTCTTTGGGGAGAACCAAATTGGAAATACCCTCCGTATACCCCAAAAAAACTAGCATGGTTAAAAAAAATATTCTAGAGAGTCCTCTACCAAGGGAGTGTGTAATTCGAAACCAATTAGGTGGTAAACTAAGATGAAAAATAAGTAAATAAAAAAACAAACCACCTTGGATAGTAGAAATGGAAAAAGGTTTCTGCTTTATTAGATATACCCTCAGAACAAAAGACTTAATATAGTGTTTTAACGGGTATATTAAGTGGAAAATCATCCTTTACAAATAGGTATAACCAACTACTTACGAAAAAAAACTACACGACACTCTAAGAAAAACAAGACTCTAAGGCTTAGTTCAACATGACTACGCCTTATATTTTGCCCATAATAAAGATACTTTTTTTACAAGACTACAATCCAAATTTTAGACAAATAACTCATATCTTTACTCCCTGGAGCACCTAAGGTACTTTTAATTGAATAATAACATTTTTTACTGAAAACAATCTATGAGAAAACTACTTGCACCTATGGCATTAGTGCTTTTACTTTCTGCTTGTAACTCTTCCAAGTCTACTGAAGCTTTAGAAAAACAAATTCAAAGCTTACAAAGAGAATTAGAAAACACCTACAAACCAGGTTTTGGAGATTTAATGGGGAGCATACAAATTCGCCATGACAAATTATGGTTTGCTGGAGTAAACCAAAACTGGGATTTAGCAGATTTTGCAGTACATGAACTTGAAGAGGTTTTTGAAGATATCGAAACTATTTACCCGGATCGTGAAGAGAGTAAGTTTCTACCTATGATAAAACCAGGATTACAAGCGGTAAAACAGGCTATTGACAATAAAGACAAAGAAGCTTTTGAGAAAAGTTATGTTGGCCTTACAAATGCATGTAATAGCTGTCACCAGGTAACTAAAATGGATTTCATACACATCATAACTCCTACTACACCAGCCTTTAGTAATCAAGACTTTAAGCAAATGGTAACTCAAATCAAGGCTAGTGCACCAAGTAGCAACTAGATTGCAATAAATTATATAAACGAGTTATCCTTTTTATAA
>CANROJ010000058.1 GCA_947632215.1 uncultured Flavobacterium sp.
AAAAGTAATAAATTTATAACTATAACACTATCTTATATTTACGTTATAAAAGTCTACATTAGTTTGAAGACATACATATTATAGTAGGTATAAAGGTTCAGATCCTCAACATCAATTGATGGCGCAACATTATATAGATACAATGATTACTGCTCTAAAGGAATTTGATAATACTTTTAGTTATGAGGCCTATGAAGCTTTGGCTTGGATAGGATTACGTGGTACGGTTGCTTATAATAATTTATCACAAGAAAAAAAAGATTCACTAGTAGAGAATAGAAAAAAATTTAGAATAAATGCAAAAAATACAGCATGTCCATAAATATATACTAATTACTTTTATACTTCTAGTAAGTAATAGTATGTTTTCGCAGAAAATCGTTATCGATAATTATATCATTATTGATCCCTTACTCCAAGATGAGGAAACAAAGAGTCTTTCTTCAAAGCATTACCAAAATGAAGAGTATGAAAATACGTGGTGGTTTTTACATAACAGAACGGAAGTATTATACTTTGATATTATTCAATCTGTATATATAAAAGAAATTATAGATCCTATTGAAGATTTATCTATTGCAGGATTTATACGTCTTGCTGAACAAAGATACAAAGAAACAGATACTCTAAAGAATCGGTTGTATTGGCATAGGGGATATTTAAGTGATTTTATTTTCAATAATTTATATATTAAAATATTGAACACGGAAACTAATAAAGCGGAGTACTTTAAAGTGAATTTTAGCTACGCAGAACGAATATATTAAAAAAATCAAGTAAATAATAAAACAGACTTCGTCTGATATTTATCTTTATTGAGGTGACTTGTAGTATTTAAATCAGTCAAAATTATTACTCGATTTCAAACAACACAGGACGACTTAAGCTTGCATCGTTACTTATAGCTGCAACTTGTAAATTCAAAAAATAAAAGCCATCCTTTATAGTATCTGGCACATAAATTAATTCTGTTATTGTAGCAGATAGTCGAGCATCTGAATTTAAAACATCTATATCTTCAACGTTCCAGAAAGCACGATGAGACAATAAAGCACCATTATCTATTTCTTTATCCACACTAGGTAAATCTACCAATAGGTGATCGACTCCTTTGAGTTTTAAAAACTGCGCCACTTCCCTATCGATATATGGAGGGTTCGTATGAGAATACTTTCTACCTTTTTTTTCAATTCCATTTGGAAGCGTGCGAATAATGAAAGCCTTCTGTCCTTTATCCTGCCATAGATTTTGAATCTGTTCTAAGGTTATTACCTGATCATCTGCATGGTGAAAACTTGGAGTTACGCTAACTAATTGACTATAAAAAAAGAATTCCTTTAAGTGATCGTTTAAACTATAAAACTCCCTAGTAATATGTCCTAAGCATTCCGTATGAGTTGTATGAGCATGAGGATTAACCAGTATATTGTTAAAATTAGTTGCACTTTTACCTTGTTTTACTTGTCCTACCCAATCACCTATTACTACAGGTTCTATACTAGGTTTTGATAAATACCAGGCTACAGGGTTATTGTCATTTGCCTGTAAAGTAATACTTATATCCATTGCTTTGGATAAGTCAATCTTAAAGTGTTTTTGATTATATTCTATACTTGCCTTCATAACTATACTTGTTTAGCTCCAAAATAAATCACTAGCAATACCATCACTTAAAAACTTACCTTTAGTGGTAATGGTTGCCACTCCTTGTTTTAGTTCAATTAAACCATTTTCTAAATGCTTTTGCATTTGTTCTTCTACATACTGCTTATATGTGAGTCCAAACTCATTAGCTATAGTGGTTAAATTAATCCCCCAAATAGTTCTAAGACCAGTCATAACATACTCATTATAACGATCTTTAACAGAGAGTTCTTCAACTTCAAAAGCTAACTTATTATTCTGCACACCCTTAATATACAATGGATTATTTGCAATATTCCAACTACGACACTTTCCATCAAAACTATGTGCAGAAGGACCTATTCCCATATATTTTTTACCTAACCAATATCCTGTATTATTCTTAGAGTAGAATCCTGGTAAACAAAAATTAGACAATTCATAATGCTCATAGCCATTGCTCTTTAATACTTCCATCAAAATCACAAAGTGCTGGTGAGCTACTTCTTCCTCTACTCTAGGAATTACTCCCTTTTGTATTAACTTATTCAAAGCTGTACGCTCCTCAACTGTTAGAGCATAACAGGAAATATGCTTAATTCCCAACTCTAATACTTTCTCAATATTTTGTCTCCATCTATGATTACTCATATTGGGAATTCCATAAATTAAATCAACAGAAATATTATCGAAATACTTGGTAGCATTTTCTAAAGCTGAAATAGCCTGTGAACTATCATGAGCTCGATTCATCATTTTCAAATCCACTTGATCAAAGCTTTGTACTCCAATACTCAATCGGTTAACTTTAGATTGGGCTAACTTTTGAATACTTGAAAGATCCAGATCATCAGGATTAGCCTCAAGAGTTATTTCAACAGATGGGTTGACTTCAAATAATGTATACACATGATTAATTAAATCATTTATTTGATTCACCTCTAAAATACTAGGGGTACCTCCTCCAAAATAGATAGTATCAATTACCTGGCCTGCTAGAGAATCTGCACGTAAAACCATCTCTTGTTTTAAAGCCTCTAACATAGCTGGAGTACTTTTCAAAGAAGTAGAGAAGTGAAAGTCACAATAATGACAAGCTTGTTTACAAAAAGGGATATGTATATAAATTCCTGCCATTATTTTTTTATTCTATCTTGGTTTTGTTTTACAAAGGCATCCCATCCAGAGTAACTACTTGAAGATACTACACGGCTGGAGTTAAGAAAATGACATACTGCTGCTGCTAGACCATCCGTACTATCTAAATTCTTAGGTAAGTCCTTTATGTTTAATAGTTGTTGTAACATTTTTGCTACTTGTTCCTTACTAGCATTCCCATTACCTGTAACAGCCATTTTAATTTTCTTAGGCTCATAAGCACTAATAGGAATACCCCTAGATAAGCCTGCGGCCATAGTGACACCTTGGGCCCTACCTAACTTAAGCATAGATTGAACGTTTACCCCAAAGAATGGCTCTTCAATTGCAATTTCATCTGGATGATGGGTATCTATTAACTCGATTGTTCGCTCAAAGATTCGCTTCAACTTAATATAAGGATCACTGACTTTCTGCAACAACAACTCATTTAATTGCACAAACTCCATTTTCTGACCTACAACCTTAATAACACCAAACCCCATTATATTAGTTCCTGGGTCTATTCCTAAAATAATTCTTTCTTGCACCAAATTCTTAATTTTTTGTTCAATATAATAGTAAGCTATGAAATATTCTCGTTCTTTGCAGTGATGAAAATTCTATCTGACAAAACTAAGCAATTCTTAGTACTTCTAATCAAAATACTGGTAGTGGTTGCTGCCATTTATTATATTTATAATCAATTGTCCAATGACAAGACACTAGATCCAGATATCTTATTAGAGATTCTAAAAGAAAGGAAAAACATTTTTCCTTTATTAATTGTAGCTCTGCTAACCTTTTCAAATCGTTTTGTAGAAATATTAAAATGGCAAAACCTATCTTCGCTAATTCATCCAATTAGCATAGGCATGGCAACCAAACAAGTATTAAGTGCACTAACACTAGGTATTTTCACTCCTAATGGTATTGGAGAATATGCAGGTAAGGCTCTATATTTTGATAAAAAAGATACCCCTAAAGTAATCTTTTTAAACATGGTTTGTAATGGCATTCAAGTAATTTATGCTATTATTTTTGGTCTAGTAGGTTTAAGTATACTGAACCAAATACATCCCATTATACCTAATAAGTATCTTTATATAACCTATGGAATAATTGCCGTTATAATGGGCATAATCTTTAGTGTTAGAAATTTTACCATAAAAGGATATTCGGTACAGACTTTAATAACAAGCTTAAAAAAGATTCCTACAAAGGTTCATAAAAAAAATATGTCTCTAGCTTTTTTGCGCTACCTATCTTTCACCCATCAGTATGTTTTACTGTATTATATTTTAGGAGTAGAACTACCTTATTTCGAATTACTATGTGCCGTTGCAGCAATATATCTATTAGCGTCTTCCTTACCTAATTTTCAATTTTTGGAATTTGCAGTAAAAGGAAGTATAGCAATGTTCATCTTCACAACCCTAGGCGTTAATCAATGGATAGTTGCTTTAGTAGCAACATTAATATGGATCTTAAATATTGTATTACCAATAAGCATTGGAAGTATCTTTGTACTGTCTTTTAAAATTAAACCAAAACCTACTGCCTAATCAAAACGATAGGTAAAATAAATTCACTATTAACAGTGACACCTTGTTTAGTTGCGGGATAGACATTTGGAAAATTTTTAGCCTTACTCTGAAGTAAACTATCTAAAATATAGTTTTGGTTTTTCAAACTATCTTCTAAGGGTACAAGTTTAAAAATAACCTCACTACTGTGAGTGATAGTTACTAGCACTTTTATGGTATCTACATCTATAAAGTTGCCCTTAAGGGTATCTTGTGACATACGCCCTTGTAATTCATTAGCCATAAACCCATAGAAGCATTCCTTTTTTTGCAAAGGATCCAAAATACTATCACAAGCTGTAATACTAGGATAAGTGTCTACTTTGGTCCAATCTACTTTTGTTAACTCTAATTCTAGCATTTGCTCTATCCCTGGGGATTCTGCGGAATTGCAGCCTAGTAGAATTAAGCCTAAAAAGATGCTCAGTAATAGCTTATTCATATTAATTACTAAAGGATAATATCTTATATTTAAATTTCAAAAATACAAAAAAAAACAATGGAATATTTTCTCTTACTACTTTCGGTTTTACTGTTATTCTTTGGTATTGTGGGTAGTATATTACCAGCTCTTCCAGGTTTACCTATAAGTTGGCTCGGATTTCTAAGTCTATACTTAGTGAAAGATATGCAAATGAATCCAACAATCCTATGGATTACCTTAATAATTACAATTGCAATTACAATCTTAGATTATGTTATTCCTGCGCAAGGGACCAAGCGCTTTGGAGGAAGTAAATACGGAATATGGGGTACAAATCTAGGACTTTTAGCTGGATTTTTCATTCCTCCTATTGGTTTCATAGTAGGTCCATTTATAGGAGCTTTTATTGGTGAACTAATCTATGACTCAACCAATATCAAACGAGCCCTTAAGGCAGCATTCGGTTCATTTATAGGTTTTTTGGCATCAACGTTCATTAAAGTATTTACAAGTATTTTATTTCTAGCAGTAGGGATATACTTAATTATAAAGAACATATCTATTTGGTTCTAACATCTTTACAAAAAACCATTACCATAAAAAGCAATACTAACCAAAAGAATAATTAACACCATAAGTTTCCTAAAGCAATAATCCATATAATTGTACTGCAATTATTATCCACACATCAACCACTGGTGTTTATTAAACAAAGAAATAGATATGATAAATTCGATCATGCAACAATATAAAAGGCTAATTGGTATTTGTGAACAAACTCCCACAAGTCTTATAGAACCAAGTATTCATAAAAATGACTATTATGCACATTACATTGAAATTCAAAAACATAAAGTTATTTTTAGAGTCGCTAAAACAACCCCAACAAAACCAGGTTTATTTGTTGCTATTTGGAAGAAAAATGAGCAAGGAAAAAACGAACCCTATGACCATTTAGATTCCTTTGATAATATGGTAATCTACGCGGAACAAAACCAACAAAAAGGAGTTTTTGTTTTCCCAAAAAAAGACTTGATAGAATTATCAATCATTAGCTCTGATACAAAAAACGGAAAAATGGGCATACGTCTTTATCCATCTTGGTCAAAAGATTTAAACCCACAAGCAAAAAAAACACAAGAAAAACAAGCTCCCTTCTTTTTTACCATTTTAAAATAGGCAATGACAACGATTCTTTTTAAAAAGTGTCTACTTGAGATAAGTTTAGATAAATTTTTTTATCAAAATTTTTGCCTCTATATTTGTCTCAATCAAAATGGTTTACAATTTGTAATTAAACGGGAATTAGGTGAAAATCCTAAACAGACCCGCTGCTGTAAACTTCGTTATTAAAAACACTTAAAATATCCACTGTGAAAATGGGAAGGGTGTGTTTTTTAGAAGTGAGTCAGAATACCGGCCATTAAAAATCATCGTTTACTGTTTTCGGGCATAAAACAAAACGCTATAGATCTTTACTTTTTAAGGTCAATTTGTTGCGTGGCATTCCAAAAATAAGTACAGCCAACAAGAGCACACAATGAAATCAACCTTATTACCCTATATATTAATCTACTTTATTTTATTTAATATCCCTAACCTACTAGGGCAAAACCATACAGATTCTATTACAAGCTTACAAGAAATTGTAATTCTAAAAGATCCTTTACAACAAATTATTCCAGTACAAACATTAGCAGCAGGAGATCTAGAAAAGTTAAATACCTTAAATGTTGCTGATGCTCTTCGTTACTTCGCCGGAACTAGTATTAAGGATTATGGAGGTATGGGAGGTTTAAAAACCATTGATGTGCGCAATATGGGGACGCATCATGTAGGTGTGTTTTACAATGGAATACAGGTTGAAAATGCACAAAATGGTATAGTAGACCTAGGCAAATTCTCTCTAGATAATGTAGAGCAAATCCAACTATATAACGGTCAAAGAAGCGCTATTTTTCAATCCGCTAAAGAGTTTTCTTCTGCCTCAGTGGTATATATTGAATCAAAGAAACCAGTATTTACTCCTAATAAAAAATTTAATATTAAAGCTGGGTATAAAGCTGGAAGTATACAACTAACTAACCCAAGCATTTTACTAGATCATAAAGTAAATGATAATATCACTACTAGCCTTTCGGCAGAATACATACATTCCAACGGAAGGTATAAATTTCGTCAAAAAAGACTAAACACCGATGGCAGTGTTGCTTACGACACTACAGGAACAAGACTAAATAGTGGGATTAATGCATATCGAATTGAAAACAATTGGCATGGAAAAACTTTAAATAACAAGTGGAACGCGACTCTATACTATTATCAATCTGATCGAGGACTTCCAGGAGCTGTAATTAAGAAAAGTGATCATACTCTAGCAACTGAAAATATAAATGAAAATCAAAAGGACAAAAATATTTTTATTCAAGGACAATGGACTAAATTTATTAGTGACCTATATTCTTTTAAAGTAAAGGCTAAATACTCCTATGACTACACCAATTATCTCTCGCGTAAAACTGTAGATTTTCAAGGAGAGGAAGTAACATATAATCCACAATTTGACAATACTTTCTATCAACAAGATTATTATATATCTGGAGCTAATCTTTTTAATATAACTCCTATTTGGCAGGTTTCAATATCTACCGATTTTCAATACAATAAACTAAATGCTACAAGACGAGGTCAAAACTCTGTTTTTTCTTATCCTGAGCGATACACTTTCTTAGCTTCTTTAGCTACAACAATAGATTTAGGAAAAGTTAAGGTTCAGGCTAATATTCTTGGTACTATGACTCATGAAAAAGTGCGTTATAACCATAAATCCCCTGATAAAAACATCTGGGCTCCGTCCATATTTTTTAACTACAAACCTTTCACAAACAGTAATTTAGATATACATCTATTTTACAAACACATCTATCGCCTACCTACTTTTAATGATTTATATTATACAGAGATAGGAACTGCAAATTTAAAGCCAGAATTATCAAGGCAAATAAATTTAGGAGCTACCTATAGTAAAGAAATTAATCATTCACTATTTAAAAGCTTTAACTTTTCTTTACAAGGATACTATGCAGATATAACCGACAAAATCATAGCCACTCCTACCTCTAGTATGATGAGATGGATGATGACAAACCTTGGGAAAGTGGAATCTTATGGTTTGGAGTCTTCTGTACAATCGATGTTTTATCTAAATCCTAATCTTAACTTAAACCTGCACTTAACCTATGCTTATAGTGTGGCTACTGACAAGAGTCTAACTCCTGGAGGCAAGGCTTCCTACTATGGGGATCAAATACCCTATGCACCATGGAACTCTGGCTCAGCTATTGTAAGTATAGCTTATAAAGAATATCTGCTTAATTATAGTTTTATCTATGTTGGTAAACGCTATAACGCCAATAAAAATAACATCAAGAAAAACGAGGTTCAACCTTGGTATACACATGATTTATCTATACAGCGATCATTTGCATATAAGGGATATAATTTCCGACTAACGATCATGGCTAATAATATAGCTAATCAATATTACGAAGTAGTAACCAATTTTCCAATGCCTGGTAGAAACTTTAGTTTTGCCTTAAACTTTCAAATATGAAACATTTATACAAACTATTATTCTTATCTGCACTACTGCTATTGTATTCTTGTAGAGAAGAACAAATGATTTTTCTATCAGAGGACTCTACTGTAACACCCTCAAAACCCACAACTATATATAGTGGATTTTATCTACTTAATGAAGGTAACATGGGTATGAATAGAGCTTCAATTGATCAATTTGAATACTTTACAGGAGTGTATACTACGGATATATTCTCTCAAAAAAATCCGGAAATAACTCAGGAATTAGGAGATGTAGGAAATGATATCATAATATACGGAAGTAAAGCATATGCCACCATAAACGTTTCAAACTTTATTGAAGTATTTGATGTACCTACTGGTAAACATATAACCCAAATTCACGTTCCTAATTGTCGTTACCTTAGCTCTTATAACGGTAAAGTTTATGTGAGTTCCTATGCTGGTAAAATACAATCTACACCTAATACAGAACTTGGTTTTGTAGCAGAGATTGATACCGTAACTTTTTCAATCAATAGAAGTGTGACAGTAGGATATCAACCCGAAGAAATGGTTATAATCGACAATAAACTATACGTGGCTAACTCGGGTGGTTACAGAGCTCCAAACTACGATACCACAGTCTCGGTAATTGATTTAGAAAACTTTACTGAGATAAAAAAAATACAAGTTGGTCCTAATCTACATCGCATGGCAATAGATGATAACAAAGATATATATGTTAGCTCTAGAGGTGATAATAATGGACTTGAACCAAATTTATATGTGATAGATTCAAACAAAGATCAACTTAAACAAACCATGAATCTCCCAGTAACCAATATGACATATTTAGATAATAAACTATATTTTATATCTACTCCTTATAGGTATGCAACAGGTAATAAAACTCCCAGCTATGGTATTATAGATACCAATACTAAAAAGCTCATCACCCAAAATATTATTAAAGACGCAACACAAAGTTCAATCCTAATGCCCTACGGCATAGCTGTTAATCCAGAAACAAAAGAAATTTTAATAACCGATGCCCAAGACTACGTGGGAACAGGTTATATTCTATGTTATTCTAACGATGGCTTTTTACAATGGAGGACAACAGCAGGTAATATTCCTGCTCATATAGCATTCATACCAAAAACATAAATATTGCTTTTTCTAAAACTTAAACATAAAGTATACACGATGATAAATAAAAAAATTTTCCTACTTGTACTTACCTCTATCTCAATCTTATTATTTAACTGCTCTAAAGATGACTCTGCGTTAAATAATCAGGAACAAGAAACACCACAAGGTCCTTTACAGCTATTAAATCACTATACAGTTGACACTAGTACATGGCTAGATATTACTCCATCGCTAAAGAATTTTACAAATCCTAGCGTTACCTGGACTCAGCTTAAACATAACTTAAATGACCAACAAATTCTTTTAAGTGATAATGAAACTTTAAACTTCATTACATTAGAGCCAGGTAAATATAACATTCAAATCAAAGTACTAGATCAGGGGTCTGAGTTAGAACAAACTTTTGTAATCGAAGTATTGCAAAAAAACTTTAAATCACATATCACTCAAGTTTTTGATTTTATGCCAAGTTATGGTCAATTTGTTAACCAATATCCAAAATATGAGATAGGTGACACTAAAGCTTCAATGATACATAAAGCACAGGTTTTACTGAGTAAACCAAAAGCAGACCTTGTTTCATTAGGAGGTTTTGGCGGATATATAGAGTTTGGTTTTGACCACAGTGTAGTCAACGTACCTGGTAGAGCAGATTTTAAAGTATTAGGTAACTCCTTTTTAACTTCGAATACCCAAATTCTAACAAGCGGAGCCTCCGAGCCTGGGATAATACTAGTAGGTGTAGATAAAAATAAAAATGGAAAACCCGACCCTGATGAATGGTATCAAATAGCAGGTAGTCAATACCACGATTCTAAAACTACCCACAATTATCAAATAACATATTATAAACCTAGCGCGGAATTAGATGCCGTAAAAGGACAAGTACTCAATTATGTGAAATGGGAAGATAACCAAAATAATCAAGGGTATAAGCCCAAAAATGCTTCACACACACAAAGCTACTTCCCTTTATGGATTACAGAGGATAAAATAACCTTTCAAGGAACTAGACTTGCCGATAATGCAACCAAAAACCAATCTAATTGGGAATTTGAAATGTATGACTATGGCTACGCTGACAACTATCCAAATACTCATGATAAATCGGCTATTGATATTTCTTGGGCAGTAGATAAAAATGGAAACAAAGTTGAACTAAAAGCAATCGACTTTGTTCGGGTATATAGTGCAATAAACCAACAAATGGGAGTACTTGGAGAATCATCTACAGAAGTTACCGGAGCAATAGATTTACATATAGAACAAATAAATATTTCAACATTATAATTATGAAAACAAGAAAAATAACCCACTTTGCGTTTATCGCCTTAACATTTACAAGTTTCTTTTTTACTAGTTGTTCTAGTGATTCAGATGTAGATTATAATCAAGAAAGCACCAAAGAACTAACCTTAGAACTAAATTCCTTTTTACTTGACCTGCCAGTAGAAGGTGGAATGGTATGGGAAAACACTTTAAAACCAAGTGATAACCCTCAAGAAAAAGTATTTTTCTCCACTGATAACTTTAGTCTTAGTCATTATGTAACTGTATGGGAGACAAGTGTTTTCTGGAGAGGATTTACAATTTCCAATAGTACCGATAAAAAGAACCATCAAAATGACTTTTATAAAAATAACATGTATGGTACTATGGGGTCTGCCCAAGAAAGATTCTTAGTTGTCAATTCACAAGAATATCCTACAGATATTACCTTAGGAACTAATATTGATTTAGATCAGACTTACGCCTATATAGAACTTCATTCGCAAACACAAGGTAAACTTCAACCAGTAAGTATGCAAATCAGTAACTCACCATATAGTTACTATGCTATAACACAGGGAGACCAATTTACAGAAAAATTCACAAAAGGAGATTATTTTAAAGTACTTGTCCACGGATTAGATAAGGATAAAAATATTGTAAATGCTGAGCCTGTCGAGCTCTATTTAGCGAATTGGGAATCCCAAGAATTAGAAATAGTAACAGAATGGAAAAAAATGGATTTAAGTGAAATTCCAAATGCTAAATATCTAGTTTTTTACTTAGAAAGTTCAGATAAAGGTCAATTTGGTATGAATACTCCTGCTTACTTCACCATGAAAGATCTAAAAATTCTAGAAACAAAAATATAAATCACGTGTTAAACAAGAAAAATCAATCTACTCTTAGATTGATTTTTCTTTATAATTATTTTACAATTGACTAAAATACAAATTATTACTGCTTACAACCATCTAGAACAGATAAAGCAACTATTTACAGCGTATACTAAGAGTTTAGATATTAATCTAGACTTTCAAAACTACAGTCAGGAATTAAAAAATCTACCAGGACAGTACAATATTCCACAAGGTATTTTATATATTGCCTTAGTCGACAACAAACCTGCAGGATGCATAGCTTTAAGAAAAATAGGTCAAAATGACTGTGAAATGAAAAGACTTTATGTTGATCCGAATTTCAGAGGATTAGGGTTAGGAAAACTATTAAGTCAAAAACTATTAAAATATGCTAAGAAACAAGGCTACAACTATATGTATCTAGACACTTTAGATACTCTTCTACCAGCAGTACAATTATATAGAAAGCTAGGTTTTGTAGCTACCAATGCTTACTATGAAACACCCCTAGAAAATACATTGTTTTTTAAATATGACCTACAAAAGTTATAACCTAAGGAAATACTTCAAATAAAGCCTAAATAGTTCTTCTTTATAAAGTAAATATAGACTTCCATTTTTTTCCTTGCCATACATTTTGATCAACTTGATCCATCGTTGCTTCATTCAAGATTAAAATACATGACTCTGTATCAAACCCCTCGAAAGCATCAGTAGCTACAGAGGTAATATCTGATTCAAATCTCAATAAAGTTAAGTTATCAGATGATTCAAAAACAAAAGAACCGATTTCTCTAACACTCGGGAACTGGGCGCGTTTTAAATTAGGACAAAATGCAAAAGCATAATCACCTATACTCTGAGCGTGAACAAAAGAGTTTTCTCTTAATTCTATAATTCCATCACTGAAAGCCAGCATTTTAGAAGGTATGTCTAACAGTCCTAATTCAAGATGATTTACCACCAAAGTATTTTGTAAGTTATTACCAATCTCGCGCAAGGAAGGAAATACTAAACTAACTAATTTACTAGAGTTGAAGACATCATCTTGCAGTACTTCTACTAAAGGGAATTGCTCATTGCTAAAGGAAGTAGCTCCAACATTATATAAAGACATTGTTTGTATTTGTGTAACTTTTGGAAAGTCGAATTGAGTTAATAATGCACAATTTTCAAATGCTTGTGCTCCAATATAAGTGGCTTTAGGTGCAGATATACTCTGCAACCATGTATAAGCTTTATTAATTTCAAAATTAAAAGCTCCACCAGCAATGGAGTCTACATCGGTTAAAATTAATCCTTGTAAAGAAGGAAATCTAGCATCTTGACCTCCTAGTTCACCTAGAGCTATGTAATCTTCTATTTGCAAATTACCACCTATACTTAAGGTCAGTACTTCAGACTCTGGTTCTGGATACTTATTAATATATTTATTTAACGAATTAAGGTCATTAAAAACCATAACCTCTGCCGGGCCAATAGTACTAAAGCTAATTACCTCGCTAGTAGAGCTACCCAATACATTACTGGCAAAAGCCTGGACGTAATAAGTAGTGTTATAGGTTAAATTCTCTAGTAGCACTTTACCATCTAAAGCACTTACAACTTGTCCTTGTCCAATAGAAACAGAATCTGTACTGTACTTTAATCCATGAGAGATAATTTCTAAACCAGTTACAGTATAATCTACTAAAACAGAATCTCTACTAATTACCGAATACTGTGAAATATCCACTAAAGGTGCCTCTATTGCTATTGGTTTATCGCTAGAGCAACTCCATAATAAAATTGTAATTAAACTACTTAGAGTAAGAACTGAAAAAAAATTTCTCATTATAAAACTTTAAAATTTGGATTAAAACATAAAATGGACAAGTATTGAATTTCTTCATAGCAAAAAAATTAACGATACTAACTATTCAGGATTAAAGGTATAATAAATTTCACTTTCAATCAATATACTTGATTAAAACAATTTCTATGCCTCTATAGTATAAGAGATGAAAAATTATTAAAAATAAAAAAAGGTTTCACTTAAAAGTGAAACCTTTTAAAAAAATTGTTGCGGTCTGGACGGGACTCGAACCCGCGACCCCATGCGTGACAGGCATGTATTCTAACCAACTGAACTACCAAACCAAATGATAAAAGCTTTCCCGCACTAGGAAAGCTTTTCATTGGTTTAACTACTAAACCAAAGTGCTTAACGCACTTTAACAACACAACTATTTTAATTTCCCCACTGTCTAAACAGTAAGAAAACGGGATATCTCCCTCTGGCGGTCTGGACGGGACTCGAACCCGCGACCCCATGCGTGACAGGCATGTATTCTAACCAACTGAACTACCAAACCAGATAAATAAAAGCTCTCCAGCACTAGGAAAGCTTTTCATTGGTCTAACTACTAAACCAAAGTGCTTAACGCACTTAACAACACAACTAAATCGTATGTCTTTATTAAAAAGACAAAAACATTCTATTTTAAAGAAGTTTTCTCTGGCGGTCTGGACGGGACTCGAACCCGCGACCCCATGCGTGACAGGCATGTATTCTAACCAACTGAACTA
>CANROJ010000059.1 GCA_947632215.1 uncultured Flavobacterium sp.
TTTTATCTCAAGGTCAAAAAAAGGCCTAGATCAGTTACTAATCTAGGCCTTTTACAAATTTTTGAAAAAGTTAATTTACCACAATACTAAAGTTTCATAATCTTTTTCAAAAGCTATAATAGCAACAGGTCCCTACCTGTTACCTTTGAACTAACTAACCACTATACTACTCAACAAATAAATTGTATATAAAGCATAGCCTCATTAATTTTCCAATCAATGTATCTTTAAACCATCGAGTGGTTTTGTAAAGCTCCCTGTAGGGATTTTACTATATCGTTTTTTAACCAAGAAGGTTTATTAACCTTTACTTGGTTAGTATATTTTAACACCTCTTGTTTGAACTCTTTATTTATTCGGACATTTAAGGTAACGATAAACTCGCCAGATTCCTTACAAAGGAAACTATTCTGTGACTCATGTATGGGATTGCTTATCAAGTAAGCTTCTAATTCCCTATCAAAACAAAGTTCTACCTCTTCAGGCTTCTCATTGCAGTAACCAAATCCTAAACTTTGATTGTAATTTTTTAAGGCCTTCTTGGAACACTCACGAAATTTAAGCTCCAATTGCTTAACATTTGTTATTTTTTCTATCTCAAAGGTTTTAGTCTTGTCTTGCCCCTTAGCTACCAAATGCCATACTCCATTGTGTTGGGTTACAAAAAGCGGAGCGACCATGTACTTTGAAACCACTTTCTTGGAAGCACTTAAATAAGTAAATTCTATTTTCTTATTTACCTTGATTGCCTCAAGGAGAACTTTTAAGTTTTCAATTGGCACAGTTGTATTTCTATCCATTGCAAATTCACTCAATCCCTGTATTGCCTTTGATGTTTGTTGGCCTAAGATATCAGTTATAGCTAAATTCTTTAAGCCATTATGAACAAAGTGGGCTACCCCTTGGTGCTGTTCAGAGATAAAATACCCCTTTTTTTCATTACACAACTTAATGGTAATACCAAATTCAGTCTCAAATTCTTTTAATGCCCGGTAAAGAGTTCGCTCGCTAATATCCACGTTATATTGTTTTAGATATTCTAACAATACTTCTCTTCTGGGATAGGTATTTCTTTGCAAAAAATTCAAAATCAAAAAATAATAGCGTAATTTTTTCATATAATCTTTTAATAACAGACAATAATGTTTATTAGTTAGAGATTGTAAGGTACATGCAAAAGATTTTAATCCCTATGATTATTTTGTCAAGCAGGCAAAATTATGAGGGAAAACTACAACTAAATTATATCCCAAAAAATAAGAGTTGTATATCTATTTTTTTTTGTAAATTTAGATAAATTACATATCCCCTTGGTAGTCTTACCAAGGATTTGCGTGGACTATTTGTTAAAGACCAACAATAAATAAAATAAAACAAGACAAAACTATAAAAGATATACTTTATGAAAATCTCCTATCTATTACTTTGTGGTATCTTAAGCACAGGTGTATTTTTAACCTCTTGTAACAATGCCAAAAAAGACCCAAAAAACACCCAAGTATTACATGAAAATTCTAAAAGCTTTTTACAAGGGGTTTTCCCCGGCATGCTAATTACTAAATCTGCAACTCTAGAAAAGCAAACCTTCTCGGGTAGTATTGTCAGTACAACTTTAGATAATAAAATCAGTGTAGATTTTGATAAGCAAGGTAATTGGACCCAGGTTAAGTCTATGTACAATGCTAAAATACCCAAAGACTTTCTATTGGCTGAAGTACCTATTATTTCTATGTACTTGCAAAATAATTATCCGGATAACTTTGTAATAGAGATACAAAGAATACAAAACCAGGGATATGAAGTGGAACTAAATTCAGAATTTGAACTAATTTTTGATAAAGATCAAAATTTCATTGGAATAGATTTAGATTACGATGACAATGAAGAGCTAGTTGATTTTAATACATTTCCTGCTGTAGCTAAGGAATTTATAAATAAATATTTCGCCAATAGTAGTGTAGTTATTTCCAAAAGAGAGCAAGATGGAAACAAGGCAACTTTAAAGGCCTACTTATCTACCGGGTATAAAGTACAATTTGATGACAATGGCCAGTGGAAAGAAATTTCCTCTAATCCACACTCTGCTATCCCTATGTCTATTATCAATGAAAACATCCAGAATTATCTAACTACTAACTATCCTAATTATGTGGTTACAAATCTAGAGAACGACCTTAAAGACGATCAATATGAAGTAGAAATAGAAAACGAAAACAAAAGTATTGATTTGATTTTCAACCAACAAGGAGATTTTATTAAAATAGATTAAAGACAATCCATAAAAAAGCCCCATAAATATTATCTATGGGGCTTTATAAATTTAATATTCTTGTCTTCTCTAATAGATAATCTAATCTAAAGGCATCTTTAAGACATAAATACCATCAGGTCTAATATCAATTTTCTTTTCTTTATACAAAGTTCCAATAGCCTTTTTAAAAGCTTTTTTACTCATATTTAAAACCGTTTTAATATCCTGTGGATGACTATTGTCGTTTAAGCCTAAGAATCCATTGTTTTTGTCTAATTCACGCAAGATAATTTCTGCACTGTCCAAAATACCTTCTACCCCAGTTTTGGTACGCATCACATCAATTTTGCCATCTGGGCGAACTGTTTTAATATAACCCAAGATGCGATCTCCTGTTCTTAGATCTTCAAAAACTTGGTTTTGGTACATCAATCCCTTGTGTTTCTCATTGATAATTACATTAATTCCCATCTCGGTAATATGAGAAACTATTAGCTCAACCTGTTCTCCAGGTTTAACTGTAATATCTTTGTTATCTAAAAACTGATTAAGCTTACTTGATCCAACTAAACGATTAGTTTTAGGATCTAAACTCATATGTATTAAATAACGATTATTGGCTTGCATTGGACGAGCTTGTTCACTAAAAGGAACAAAGAGATCTTTCTCTAGACCCATATCCAAAAATGCTCCAAAATTATTGACATAATTCACTTTCAATAAAGCAAATTCATTAATATAAATATAAGGTTCAATAGTAGTGGCTACTAATCTCTCTTCTTGATCCAAGTAAACAAATACAACGATTTGCTCTCCTATTTCATATTTTTTTGGTACGTATTTATTGGGTAATAAAATATCGGTTTGTCCATCGGTTAAATACAATCCTACGCTAGTGTGTCTAGCGATAGTTAAAGTATTATCGTCTCCTATATTAATCATACTTAAGTAATTTCAGGTAAATTTTATTTTAAATCTAATTCAAAGACTTGGCGTAAAAAATCTATGCTGGAGTTGAGCTCCATAAACCTTTGATACCTATCTTTATTGTCTAACACTTTTTTAGCTAACTTAATTTGCTCATTAACTTGAATATGTATTTCTATATCATAGTTATTAAGTTTCTTTCTTAAATAGTTAACTAAATCATATTTATTCTCATCAAAGCTTAATTTAGAACCTTGATTAGGTAATTCTAAGGCTATAATAGAACCATTTAATTTAGGCTCTGTCATCCCCATAAGTGATGACATTAGCATTGATCCAGCATTTTGCAGGCGTTCACTATAGAAATTCCATTGGTGCATCAACTCCTCAAGAGTAAAACTTTGCTTAGGTAAATCCTGTGCATCTAAGACACGAGGTTCTAAGGATTGTTCTAACTCTCTACGTTTCCTAATCGAGGATAAAGAAAGTGCATTTATAGTTCCACCTTTATTAACAGGATTCACCCCTGTACTGAGTTGAGTTAAGGACTCTACAACCTGGGTGGTATTTTCTAGCTCATTGTTTACTAGAGCCTCACTTTGCTTAGATACTAAAACTTCAGCTTTGGCACCTATATCTTCACTAATTTTGTCTAGAGTCGCGGGCTCTTGACTCTGTAGAGGTACACCAGTGGTTGATTGCTGGGATGATGCTATAGTTGTATGCGAAGGTGATCCTTGAAACTGAACTAAATATTGGTTAAGTTCAGCTACACTAATTATGGTGTCTACTTTTTTTTTTCGCCCTGTAGGGCTAAAGAAGCGATCTGCATTAAACACAGCTCTACTAGTAAACGTTGATTTTGACTAGATTTATACTTTAAATCACAGTCATTAGCTAAATCCATGGCACCTAGCAAAAAATTAATATCTGTACTTTGACTCTGCTTAACATATAATTCCCTGCCGTGATCTCCTACTTCAAGTAAATTTGCTGTAGCTGGTGTTTGCACTACCATTAGATTTCTAAAATGAGAGGCTAATCCTCCAACAAAATGTTGTCCATCAAAACCTTTGGCTAAAATTTGATCAAAACTAGTTAGTGCCCCAGGAATATTTCCTTGTAATAATAAATCTGTAATAGATATATAATACTCAAAGTCCAACACGTTAAGATTCTCTGCCACAGCTAACCTTGTTAAATCTCTTCCACAATAAGAAACTACTCTATCGAAAATAGATAAGGCATCTCTCATGGCACCATCGGCTTTTTGAGCAATAATTCTCAGGGCCTCAGGTTCAAATTTAATTTGTTGGTTATTAGCCACTAAAGCCAAATAGTTGGCAGCATCAGCAATAGTAATTCTCTTAAAATCAAATATCTGACAACGAGAAAGTATCGTTGGTATAATCTTGTGTTTTTCTGTAGTAGCTAAAATAAAAATTGCATGGCTAGGTGGTTCTTCTAATGTCTTTAGAAAAGCATTAAACGCAGCCGAAGACAACATATGCACCTCGTCAATAATATATACTTTATACTTTCCAGTTTGCGGAGGAATACGAACCTGGTCAATCAAGCTACGAATATCATCAACAGAGTTATTAGAAGCGGCATCTAATTCAAATACATTAAATGCAAAATCCTCTAAAGGATCATCATATCCTGGTTGGTTTATCTTTCTTGCCAAAATACGAGCACAAGTAGTCTTTCCCACTCCTCTGGGACCTGTAAACAACAAAGCTTGAGCTAAATGATTGGTTTCAATAGCATTAACCAAAGTATTGGTAATAGCTTGCTGTCCCACAACGTCTTGAAAAGTTTGGGGCCTGTATTTACGAGCAGATACGATAAATTGTTCCATAGAATAAATATTAGTACAAAGTTAATTTAATTTTCCAAAGGCAAAAATTATTGTTGCAACTCTATTGGAAAAAAGCTCATTTGCTCGGCCTTACTTTGCCAATGCTCTAGCAATTTTGTATAATCAATAGCCGGAGTACCAGGGGAATATTCTAACTGGTAACTGAAAAACAAAAACTGTAATTGGGTCTCTAGAAAGAAGTCTTGGATATCTTCATAAGGTCTATACTCACTTTTAAGATCCAAACTAAAGCTCTTTGCAGTGGCATTAGACCAAAAAGCAGTCCACCCACTTTTAAACTCTTTAATTAAAGTAAAGGCAGTTTGTCCAGTTTGCCGATCGATTAGTTTAAGTAAAATTTTACCGTCATTTCGAGATAGTTTCTTTAACTTGTCCTTAAATTGGCCTTCTAAATACTTTTGACTACGCTTTATATATTTGCGCTGATCATTTTTTTTATCGAGTTTATTTAAGTTTTCATTTAGAATAAGAAGATTTTCAGCCGTTGCCCTAGCATAAGGATATACTCTTCTTAACCTATTTCTAAGTACAATCATTTCTTTTTTATATTCCTCTTGGGCTAGATCAATTACAATTTCTTGTAAATCATACTTTGGAATAGTGTCATAAACCAATTCATCCACCACTGGTTTTTCTTGAAGTACCATAGGGTTCCATTCCTGGGCCTGAGCCTTGAGGCACACATGGAAAAGAGACGATAAAACTAAACAGACAACGAGTTTCATATATTTAAATATAGCCAAAATTACTTATATTAAATGATTTTATAACTAGGTTTTCTTAAATTAGCACAAAATTATATTATGCAAACAAAAACTATCTTAGATTCCAATGCCATGGAGTTTTTAGAAAAATATTTAAACAATACTTCGGCAACCGGACATGAGTACAAGGGTCAGAAATTATGGATGGAATATCTTGAACCTTATGTAGATACTTTTATCACCGATATATACGGAACAGCTGTAGGGGTAATTAATCCTGAGGCAGAATTCAAAGTAGTTATTGAAGGCCACGCCGATGAAATATCTTGGTATGTTAACTACATTACAGAAGATGGATTCATTCACGTTATTAGAAATGGAGGTAGCGACCATATGATTGCCCCTTCTAAAAGAGTTAATATTCACACTAAAAATGGCGTTATACCAGGTGTATTTGGATGGCCAGCAATACACATTAGAAATAGAGCTGCAAAGGAAGAAGCTCCTAAAATTGAAACCAACTTTATTGATGTAGGTTGTCAAAACAAACAAGAAGTTACCGATTTAGGTATTCACCCAGGATGTGTTATCACTTATCCAGATGAGTTTACGATCTTAAATGGCGACAAACTAGTATGTAGAGCTATAGACAATAGAATTGGAGGCTTTATGATTGCTCAGGTTGCACGTCTACTACAGCAAAACAATAAGAAATTACCTTTTGGTCTTTATATTGTTAATGCTGTTCAAGAAGAGGTAGGTCTTCGTGGAGCAGAGATGATCGCTCAAACATTGCGTCCAGATGTTGCCATTATAACCGATGTTTGTCACGATACTAATACTCCAATGGTAGAGAAGCATATCGAAGGGGATAATAAAATTGGCAAAGGACCTGTAATTGGTTATGCTCCGGCTATACAAAACAACTTAAGGGAGTTAATCGAACAAACAGCACAAGAGAACAATATTGATTTTCAGCGCAATGCCATGAGCCGAGTTACTGGTACAGACACCGATGCCTTTGCTTATTCAAACGGTGGTGTAGCCTCTGCCCTGATATCTTTACCACTTCGCTATATGCATACAACCGTAGAGATGGTACATAAAGATGATGTTCAAAGAACTATCGAACTTATCTATCACACTTTATTAAAAATAGAAAATAACCACAATTTTTCTTATTTTAAATAAAATAAGCTAACATACTTTGTGTTGCCCCTACAAAAAGGCCCACACAAGCATTGGTTTAAATAAAATGAGCTCGGCAGAAATACCGAGCTCATTTTATTTCATGTAAGCATTATTGACTCTTTTGATATAGCATTTAATCCTCTTTGGTATTTTCTTAGTTAATTCTAATGTAGATCCTTTGAGCACTAAACAAAAAATACTACACTAGCTCAGAACTAATTTTATATTCTAAATGGAGGAAACTTAATTATAATTACTAATTTTGAAGGGAAATAAAATTTAGAAAAAAATCCATGTCTTTTTATAATCGCAACAAAAAGAAAACCCAAGAGGTTAAACTTAATAAAAACCTTGCTATATCAAAATTAATTGAACTTAGCGCGGACCAACCTGAATATAGAGCTGTATTTTATCAACGTTTATTAAACGATAAAATATTCTTATTAGTAGAAAATAATTACAAACCCTCTAGTGCTTTTGTACAGGGGATAGATCCAAATATTCCTATCTTAACATTTGATAATAAAATAATACCTATTTTCAGTGAAAAGGACAGGATCTTCGATTCTGGGGCTATTACCCAAGAGGTAGAGTATATGGAAGTAAATGGACGTCAATTTTTAGAATTATCATTAGGTTCTGCTTTAATTGTCAATCCATTTTCTAATTTTTATAAAGAACTAGTTCCCAATGAAGTGGCCGAAATGCTAAATGGATCTATTTTCACTCCAAATAAATCACCGGTTATCAATGTAAAGATGAATGCTGTAATTGGCAAACCATCTATTGAACCAGTAGAATTAATTCAGGAGTTAAAAGACAACTTTAAAGACAATCAACTTATTAGCTCTGCACATATAGCATGGACTAGTTCCGAAGAGCAGTTCATTGAACCACATTACATTATAGCCGTGGAATCTCAAGAAGGATCAGGTGAGTTTAAACACATCGCCCAAGTGGTATCTAACATTGCTCAAAATCACTTACAAGAAGATCAAATAATAGATATTATTAAACTTGAATTTGGTGGGAATTTCAGTGATTATTTCTTTAATCAATCCACGCCGTTTTATCAAAAATAATATTTTTTTAAAGTCAGCTAACAAAACAACCAGCTGAATTATTTAGATTCTCTACAAAGCATACCTTTTAAAAAAGGTAAATATAAAAGAGGTAAATTATATCCTGTATTTTGCATTTATAATTTACCTCTTTCTTTTTTGCTTTACTTTAATTTAATTATAGCAAGTGAAAAACGCATTAGGTACAAAACTCAAAAACCTCCAAGTGTGTAGACATTATATATTTGCTATTTCAGAGTCAGTTAAGAACTGCTTTGATCTTCCAAAGGCTAAGACCTGAATCGGAATCCCTTAGTTTTAAAATTAAGTATCTCAAAAGGGATTCACAGATTTGCCAAGGCTAGAGAATTTCTCTTATTTAGATTAATCAAACTCTTTTTCTTAGTCCCTATTTTTTTACCGAACACCTTTGCTTTGATCTTTACTAAAAAAATAAAGCTTGAAAAGAAATTCTATCAATTCTTAACAAGCTTTTTTTTACGTGCTTAAAATAAAAATAGTCCTTTTTTAAAACATTAGACTATCCCTTTCTAAGGCTATATATTTTTAGAAAGAGGTTTGCTTTTTATAAGAAAAATTCTTTCTCTAATTGTAATGGTTCAATGTATTGGTCTTTTTTATAGACTCTCATATTACCTCCGGAGATTTCGTCAATTAAAATAATTTCATTGGTTATGCTATCACGACCAAATTCTAATTTAATATCATATAATTCTAAGGACTTTTTAGCTAACTCTTCTTTGATGATTCCACAAATCTTTTGAGTTAGTCCCTTTAATATCCCATATTCTTCTTTAGTAAGAATTCCAAGCATATCTAAGGCATCTTCAGAGATTGTAGGATCTTGTCTTTGATCATCTTTAATAGTTACCTCTACAAAGCTATCTAAAGGCTGTCCAAGCTCCACATAAGCTCCATAGCGTTTATAAAAACTACCTACTGCTCTATAGCGACAAATAACCTCTAATCCTTTACCAAAAGCATTCGCTTGTCTGACTACCATAGAAACATCATCAAGATCAGCACTTACGTAATGTGTAGGAATTAACTTTTGTGCTAATACTTCAAAAAAGTGTTTTGTCATCTTGAGTCCACTTCTTCCTACTCCTTCAATAGTTAGTCCTACAGAATTAGCTCCTGGATCAAAAACTCCATCTTCTCCTGTTACATCATCCTTGAATTTCAATAGAACTTGCCCCTGAGAATGCTCATAAACATCTTTAGTCTTTCCTTTGTACTTTAAAATCATAATTGTGTGTTGTTATTAAGTCTCAAAAATACTACAATTAGAGTTATTTCATTGAGTATTTATCAAATTTTATTTCATAAAAACACCACTTGACTTCGTTTGAAAACAAAGCCACAAATCAACAAACTAACTCTGGCTTACCTCCATTTTGGCTACTTCCCATTGGTGGTGTTCCATTTTTATTAAATAGACATTTAAATAATAGTTTTGTCCTGCTTTTTTATTACCAAACATAAATCGAGCCTGAGAAGAAGAAGCGCTGCCTTTTAAAAATTTTAAATCTTGGAAATCTCCCATCTCTAAATAGATATCTTTATCTTTAGATAATACACTCATGGTATAGCTATAGGCTTCACTATGCTGTAAAGCTTGGTTGTATAAATTACCAAACAAAAAGATAATACCACTAAAGAGAACTATAAAACAAGTACCAGCAATACTCTTGGAAGCTTTTCTTGGCACTTCTACCACTTTTGTATTGGTTCTTATACCTCCTATTTTAGTCTTATTGGGATTAAAGCTCCAAAATATTAACTCTATCGGCCAAACTAGTGTACCTAAATTTCTAGTAATTAAATTTTTTGTTGACACCTTAGACTCAGTAGTTCTATCTACAATTTTTATCCCTAATATAATCTTGCCAATACTTCTTTTGAAAAACACATCCTTGAAAACCAAGAAAACTAGTATGGACAAGGTTGAGCAAAAAAACACCCTTACATTTTGGCTCAAAAAGTCAACCATATAAAAAGGTGCCCAGCTAATAAAAGCGTATAGAAAAAAAAGATATATACAAATACATATCATAAAGTCTATACTAAAAGAAATAAGCCTCTTAAAAGGGCTAAGCTCTTTATAGGAATGTGTAGATATTTGCATTGTTGTTATACTTTTATTGTAGTAAATAAGCAGTTAAAAAATGCCATTTACTACATATGTTCTAACAAATATATTAACCAAAATGTTAATTCAAAGCCATTTACTTAATAATATTATCCTAAAACACAATTCTTTGAAAAACACTCAATCTCCTACTAGTTACCTGATAGTGTTTAAATTAACTTAAGATGCAATAAAAAAGGAATCTAACCATATCTATAGGCTAAATTCCTTTTGTAGAGTATTAAACTCAATTTGCTTTAAAAAAAACAAACTAAGTAACGTACTAAACTGTTTTAGTACTTGAATATTTTTGCAGCAACTTTTGAACAAAGCTAAGTTTGTGTTGTCCAAAGAAAGTAGTGCCCAACTGATCGATTTCCTCCCACATCTCAAGCTTATCTAAGCAAAGAAGAATATTGCAGGCCAAATATAATTTGGTCATCTCTGTAAAGCTTTCTAAATAAAAAGAGTTAATTCCATTCATAGAAAACTGCTCTATATCATTTAATGACTTATTGTGCAGATATTTTTCTATCAGGGCAATATTAGATTTACCACTTTGAACAGGCAGCTGTTTATTGAGCAAACTCAAAGCTGTTTTAAAATTTTCTAATGCCTTATCATATTGCTTTAAGTAGTAATAGCAGATTCCTGTGTTAAATAAATTTTCTACATTATTTTTTTGAGACTCACAAATGATTAAAGCTTCAAAATAGCGTTTTTGCAGAAGTAATAAAATAATAAAATCAGATTGATTATCCTTTAACTTATCCAAAGCATAAGTTTTGTCTTGTATATTCATAATAATAGTCTTTTTTAGGTGTTTAATAATAAAATGTAACAACTGATCAACTAAAGTCCTTAAATAAAGGTAGAATCTAGATGTAATTTACAAAAAAAAATCATTACACTCAAAACACAACCTATTCTTTTCATGTATTGTCAAGGCTAAGGACTAGATTTTGTTCAACTTGCACATTTCAAAAAAACGATCTAGATAAAATCTAAGTCCTAAGGCGCCATTTTGAGTCCCTTAGCTCAATTAATTTTGCTTTATATGCTCTTTAAACAAATAGAGTTTTACCTTTAAGAAAATAACTAGATAAAACCAATAGAATCTTAAACAAAATATCTACAATACTTTTAAACTCTTTAGGGCTAGTCTAGCTATTTTTATTATATTTAATCCCTTTGAGAATAATAAATTTGTTTAAATACTTTTTTTTATAAACATTGCTAATACCCTTAGTAATCCTAAAACTAAAAAATGACTATACTTATTAAAAATATTAAAGAACTACTTCAAGTACGACCGCAGAATGTAACTATCTTAAAAGGCGAACAAATGAGTGAATTACCACTAATTAATGATGCCTATTTGATTATAAAAGATCAATGCATAGAAAGCTTCGGTCCTATGCAAGAACTTGACACTTCTTTAGTGTTTGATCAAATTATAGATGCCAGGGGAAAAACAGTATTACCCACATGGGTAGATAGTCATACACATTTAGTATATGCTGGCAATAGAGAGTCTGAATTTGTGGACAGAATAAATGGCTTGAGCTATGAAGAAATTTTCCAACGTGGTGGAGGAATTCTAAATTCTGCAAAAAAATTACAACAAACCTCTATAGAAGACTTGTATGCTCAATCTGCAGCACGTTTAGAGCAAATCATCGCCCAAGGAACAGGAGCTGTGGAGATTAAATCCGGTTATGGACTAACTCTGGAGAGTGAATTAAAAATGTTAAGGGTTATTAAGCAATTAAAGCAAAATTACCCCATAACCATTAAGAGTACTTTTTTAGGGGCTCATGCCTTTCCTTTGGAATTCAAAGATAATCAACAAGGGTATATCGATTTAATTGTAGAACAAATGATACCGGCTATTGCTGAAGAACAATTAGCTGATTTCGTGGATGCCTTTTTAGAAACAGGCTATTTTAGCCCCTCTCAAACCAAACAGATTTTAGAGCAAGGTAAAAAGTATGGTCTAAAGGCTAAAGTACATGTGAATCAATTCACTTGTATTGATGGAATACAAACCTGTGTTGAGGCTGAGGCTTTATCGGTAGATCACTTGGAGGTTTTAACAGATAAAGACATTGAAGTACTCAAAAACAGTAACACTATGCCAGTTGCCTTGCCAACGTGTTCGTTCTTTATTTCTATTCCATATACCCCAGCCAAGAAGATTATTAACGCGGGGCTTCCCTTAGCTATCGCTTCGGATTACAACCCTGGTACAACTCCTTCTGGGAATATGAATTTTGTTGTTTCCACTGCCTGTATTAAACTTAGAATGACTCCAGAGCAAGCCATAAATGCAGCCACAATAAACGCGGCCTATGCCATGGATGTATCCCAGCAGTACGGCAGTATAACCAAAGGAAAAATGGCAAGTCTTATTATTACTAAACCTCTAAACTCCTTTTACGAATTACCTTATGCCTTTGGTAGTGATTTAATCGATACCGTTATTTTAAAAGGAGAAGTACAATCTTATAGTTAAACCCAATAATCAAAGAACATGAACCAAGTAAGTAACCTAAAAATCCTAGGACAATCCGATATTATTGGTCTAACTAATTATAGAACAGGAGAAGTAAAATTTTCCGAACGCCTGCATATTATTCAAAATAAAGACAACTGGATAAAGGAATTAAAAAACAGCGACACTAAATATGTTGTTCTTGGCATTCCTGAAGATATAGGAGTTAAAGCTAACTTTGGAAGAGTAGGTACAAGTGGTGCTTGGCAGAGTTTTTTAAAAAGCTTTTTAAACTTACAACACAACCGTTTTTGCAAAGGTAGTTGGATAACTCTTTTAGGTTATTTTGATTTGGAGCAATACCAACAACAGGCCAAAGGCCTAGATCCTAATAACAAAGAGCAAAGAAAGAAACTTTTTGAATTAGTTAAACTCATCGACAAAGAGGTTTCTCATATTATAGCCACTATAGTAAGCTTAGATAAAATTCCAATTATCATTGGAGGAGGCCACAATAATGCCTATGGTAATATAAAAGGCACAGCCCTGGCTAAGGGACAGGCTATAAATGTTGTTAATTTTGATGCTCACACCGATTTTAGACCATTAGAAGGACGCCATAGTGGAAATGGTTTTTCTTATGCATTTGAAGAGGGCTTTTTAAAAAATTACTTTATCTGGGGTCTACACGAAGGGTATACTTCTAAAAGTGTCTTGGCTAATATTAAAGAGCATCAAGAACAAGTCAAGTACAATACATACGAGCAAATAGCTGTTAGAAAGCAAAAGAATTTCGAAATCGAATTACTTCAAGCCCAAAAACACATCGGTGAAAATGTCTTTGCAATAGAATTAGATTTAGACTCTTTGCCACTAGTGGCAAGTAGCGCTATAACTCCTACAGGATTTTCAATTCAAAGAGCCAGACAATTTGTAGATCATTTTGCTAAGAATAAAAACGTAGCTTATTTACATATTTGCGAGGGAGCACCAGATTTAGACTATCCGGAAAACCAGCACTTAGTAGGTAAGTTAATTTGTTATTTAGTAACAGACTTTATCAAGGCAAATAACCAACAATAAAACAGTATATATATACTAAACTCATGGTGTGACCTGAAGTACTTTATAAATTAAAATTATTAAACACTTCAGGTTGTATTCCTTTAGATAAAACTTAAAGTACTTACTGGTACCCCACTATCTCAGCAACTAGAACAGGCGTCAATTTACTGACCCA
>CANROJ010000060.1 GCA_947632215.1 uncultured Flavobacterium sp.
AGTGGGAGAGTATGACACCGCCCTTCTTTTAAGAATCCTCAACATAATTTATGTTGGGGATTTTTTTTTGGCCTTAACTCAAGTATACAACGTATATATATAGTCTTTTCAAGTTGCTTTTGAAGCACTATCTTTATGTTTTACTATATAATATTTTGTATATATATTAACTAAATGTATTATATTCTTTTATTGAATAATATTTCCGAATTATATTCTTTTTTATTACATTTGCACTCTGAAATTTAGATATGGAATATAATTTAGATGAAATCGATTTAAAGATTCTGCGTATGATGCAGAATAATGCTAAAATTAATAACTCAGAGTTAGCACGTGAAGTAGGTATGGCACCTTCTGCTGTGTTGGAGAGGGTTAAGAAGTTAGAGCAGAAGGAAATTATTTTAGAGTATAATGCTAAGATTAATCCGGAGGCTTTAGATCAGAAAATGCTTTCATTTATTTTTATTAAAGTAGATGAGATTATTGGTGATGAGGAAACAGGTAAGCTTTTAGCAGAGATACCAGAAGTCTTAGAAGTGCATGATATTGCCGGAGACGATGGTTATATGATTAAAGTTCGTACCACGGATTCTTTAGCTCTGGTTCACTTGATGAGAAATTCTTTGTCTAAAATTCAAGGCATTATTTCTACACGTACAATCATTGTTTTACAAACAGTCAAAGAGGATAATAAGTTAATCATTCCTCAGAAATAGTTTATTAGGGTTTATTATATTAAGTAGTTATATGGGATTAACAGCTAACACTAACGCTAAAGGTAGTACAGTTATTTTTGCGTATTTGGTCGTTTATTTTGTTTGGGGGTCTACCTTTTTCTTTATACATAAAGCTTTGAGTGACTTCACACCTTTTGTTTTAGGTTCATTGCGTTTTGCAGCTGCTAGTGGACTTCTGTTCTTTATCTGTAAACTTAAAGGATATAAGTTATTTAATAAGAAAGTAGTTCTTCAAGCGTGTATTACTGGTTTTTTGTTGCTCTTTGTGGATATGGGCGCCTTAATATGGGCCGAACAATATGTATCTAGTGGGATTGCAGCTATTATGGCTGCAGCTACTGCACTTTGGTTTATTGTCTTAGATAAACGTCAATGGAGAAATAATTTTGGTAGTAGACCAATTGTGATAGGATTATTATTGGGTTTTGTGGGTGTTTTAATGTTGTTCCTTGAGCAAATTAATATTGCGGGAGATGCTGATGAAAGATTATTAAATTTATTTTGCATGGTCTTGTTAATTTTAGGCTCTATAGCTTGGACAGTTGGATCATTGTATTCAAAGTATTCAAAAAATGACAAAGCAGACGAAGCACAGGATTTACATGTACTTGTGAAAACTGCTTGGCAGATGGTCACAGCTGGTGTTTTATTTGTTTTAGTGGCTTCTTTAAATGGAGAATTTGCGAGTTTTGATTATAGTACAGTTTCTACTCAAGGGTGGTTTTCTTTAGCTTACCTTGTAAGTTTTGGTTCTATTTTAGCTTTTGGATCCTATATATGGTTGATACAGAATCGCCCTATTACCGAAGTTAGTACGTATGCATATGTGAATCCGGTGGTAGCTGTAGCATTAAGTTATTTTTTTACAGATGATATTATTACTAGTCTTCAAGTAGGTGGATTATTTGTAGTCTTGTTAAGTGTAGGTTTGATGAATTGGAACCTATATTCGAAGAGTAAATGGTTTGAAAATACTTTTTTAAGACGAAAAGCTCGTCGAAGCAGCAGAAATGCATTACAATAGTTCAATTGAATTTTTTTTCTTTTTTAATATTATTATTTAGCCCTTCACTATTAGTGAGGGGTTTTATTTTTGTAACAATATTAGATAGAAATAGTTAGGGTGAAAAATAATTTTATATATGTTGTTTTTCTAAAAATTAGTTGTAAATTTGCCGGACTTTTAGATCAAGAAGTTCTCCTAAAAGTTTATTTTTATTTTAAGTAAAATCCTTCTGTTAGTTTATAATTGATTTTTAGAGACTTATAATAGTGACAGAATACAAATTTATTATCAGCTATGTCTGAAAACATTAAAACACAGCAAGAGTATTTAAACGATTTTGATTGGGATAACTATGAAAATGGTATCGATGCAGTAGATGATGCTCAATTAAAAGAATTTGAAAACTTAGTAGACAAAACATTTATCTCTACAGATGACGAGGAAGTTGTAGAAGGAGTTGTTGTTAGAATTACTGACAGAGATGCAATTGTAGATATCAATGCTAAGTCTGAAGGTGTTATTTCATTAAACGAATTCCGTTACAATCCAAACTTAGCAGTTGGAGACAAAGTTGAAGTATTAATCGACGTTAGAGAAGATAAATATGGTCAATTAGTTTTATCTCACAGAAAAGCTCGTACTATTAAAGCATGGGATAGAGTTATTGCAGCTCACGAAACTGGAGAAATCGTTAATGGATTTGTTAAGTGTAGAACTAAAGGTGGTATGATCGTTGACGTATTCGGAATAGAAGCATTCTTACCAGGTTCTCAGATTGACGTTAAACCTATCCGTGACTACGATCAGTATGTAAACAAAACTATGGAGTTCAAAGTAGTGAAAATTAACCACGAATTCAAAAACGTTGTTGTTTCTCACAAAGCTCTTATCGAGGCAGATATTGAAATCCAGAAGAGAGAAATCATCGGTCAATTACAAAAAGGACAAGTGTTAGAAGGTGTTGTTAAAAACATTACTTCTTACGGTGTGTTTATTGACTTAGGTGGAGTTGATGGATTAATCCATATTACTGATTTATCTTGGTCTAGAATTAATCACCCAAGTGAAGTTTTAGAATTAGACCAGAAGTTGAACGTTGTAATCTTAGACTTTGATGACGAGAAAACAAGAATTCAATTAGGTTTAAAACAACTTTACGCTCATCCATGGGATGCTTTAGACGGTAACTTAAATGTAGGTGATAAAGTTAAAGGTAAAGTAGTAGTTTTAGCTGATTACGGTGCTTTTATCGAAGTTGCTGAAGGAGTTGAAGGACTTATCCACGTTTCTGAAATGTCTTGGTCTACTCACTTAAGATCTGCTCAAGATTTCGTTAAAGTAGGAGATGAAGTAGAGGCAGTTATCTTAACTCTAGATAGAGATGAGAGAAAAATGTCTTTAGGTATCAAACAATTATCTCAAGATCCTTGGACTGACATTACATCTAAGTACCCAGTTGGTTCTAAACATGTAGGTATCGTTCGTAACTTTACTAACTTTGGAGTTTTCGTAGAATTAGAAGAAGGAATTGATGGATTAATTTACATCTCTGACTTATCTTGGACTAAGAAAATTAAACACCCATCTGAATTTGTTAACGTTGGTGATAAATTAGATGTTGTTGTATTAGAGTTAGACGTTGAAGGTCGTAAATTATCTTTAGGACACAAACAAACTACTGCTAATCCATGGGATAAGTATGAAGCTGCTTACGCAGTAGGTACTGTTCACGCTGGTGAAGTTTCTGAGTTAGTTGATAAAGGTGCTACTGTAGTATTCGAAGATGACGTTGTTGCTTTTATTCCAACTCGTCACTTAGAAAAAGAAGACGGTAAAAAATTGAAAAAAGGCGAATCAGCTGATTTCAAAATTATCGAGTTCAATAAAGAATTCAAAAGAGTAGTTGCATCTCACACTGCTATTTTCCGTGAGGAAGAAGAAAAAATTGTTAAAACTCAAGAATCTAATTCTAATGCGTCTGAGAAAACGACTTTAGGAGATATTGATGCTTTAGCTGAATTAAAAGAAAGAATGGAAAAAGGTAAATAATCTTTAACTATTTTTATATATAAGAAGCTCTGATGAAAATCAGAGCTTTTTTTTTGGATGAAATTTGGGGTTTTTTCAATATCTTTAGAAAGTAATTAATATTAATTTTTAAATGGGGTGGTTTACGCATCAATCCAAAAGCTGGGAGTTAAAGAATTCTTTATTACTTCTTAGTGTTGTAGGAGTAACAAGTATCTTATCACTAGGGGTGTTAACTCCTGTGGCTATTCATATATTTGGTTCAATTGTAAATATGACTAAATGGACCAAACAAAGCTTGTATATAGCATTGTTTTATTTCTCGTTTTTAATCTTAGCTCTTTTTTTACTTCTAGCTAATCAAGAGGCGTCTTTTGTGATTATTTTTAGTGGTATAAGTTTCTATTTATATACTATTTATATGTCTTTACATTTAGGTGAATATCTGCAAAGATTAGATTTAAAAAAACTTATGAAGTTAAATAATAATGAGTCCTATAGTTATGAGCTTACTTATGACCAGTTACAACCTAAGAAGACTCTAATAACCAGTAAAGATCTTTTCATAGATGGTATAGAAGGGTTTAAAAAGAGTATTTCAAAACAGAGTATCGTTAATGATTTGGATACTTTACAGCATTTGGCTAGACTGATAACACAAGAAGAGTCTAGGGAAACAGAATTGTTCTTTGAAAGACATTCTTCAACTATATTAAACGTACTTCAGCAATATGTAGAGATTAATTCTAGCTACTTGCAGAATGAACATACAAAGGAGCTGAGTCAGAAATTAGTTAATGTTATTTCTAAGGCTAAAGAGGCTTTCGAAAACGAACTGTCTAATATGATAGAAAAGGAAGTATTGCAAGTTGACGCGGAGAATCAAGTATATATTTCGTTATTAAAAGCAAAAGGATTAGTATAATGGGATGGTTTACAAATAAGACTACAAAATGGGAATTACAGCAAAGTTGGTTGAGTATTTTTGCTATTGTTTTTCCTTTTGGAATTCCTTTCTTCGCAATGTTATACATGGGATTTAGGGCCAAGATTAAAGCTTTGTTAGGAGGTAGTTTACTCTATGGTATAGTTTTTAGTCTATGGGTAGGTAATATGATTTTCAACTCTTCACAATCGCTGTTTAGTTTTCTAAATATTAGCTTAGCTATATTATGCTTCTTATCGGGACCTGTATTATTGAGTGTCTATTTACAACGTTTTCTTAGGCGCGTGGATCTTAAGGGTTTTATCGTTTTAAAGTGGTCGCTTAGTTATGATTATGTTGACTTTATGAGGCGTAATAGTATATCTAATGTTTTGTCGGTGTCCTCATTTGTTGATAGTTTGAATAGATGGAAGCTTTTGATCGAGAATAACCAGGTAAAGGCTGACTTAGATAGTATGATTCATTTAACCACAGAAATAACTGGAAGTAATAAACACATTAGTGAGTTGTTTATAGAGAGACATGCTTTTTCTATTGAGAACATTTTACAGCAATACAGTCAAGTAGAGCGCTCAAAAATTGATAATGCAGTGATGCGTGAGGCTGAATTAAAGTTGAGACAGACATTGTCTTTAGCAGTGAAAGCCTTTAAGGAGGAGTTGAGTAACCAGCGAAATTTTAGAAATTTAGATATTGAGATTGAAGCAGATGTATATTTGCAAGATTTAAAAAACAAAAGAATATTATAGCGATACGATATGGAAAAAGATATTATTAGTAGCTCGGAACAAGTTGGACTCGAGCCAGAAATTCAAGTAGATTTCACTCCAAATGAATTAGCTCAAATTAATTCATACAAGGATAGTATTAATTTAGATAATACTGCAGAGGTTATTCAGTATGGTTCTGCAAGTCAGGTAAAAGCTAGTGCATTTGCATCAGAAATTTTAAAACACGTCCAAACCAAGGATTTAGGTGAAACTACGGACGTTTTAATGGGACTTAAGGAAGATGTTAAATCGTTCGAAGGGATTGCAAATAAAAAGAGCTTCTTTCCTTTTTTCGATACTTTAAAGAAGAAAATATCAAGACTTCAAACCCAGTATTCGAAGGTAGAGGATAATATTAATGCAGTAGAATTACAGTTAGAGCGTCATTATAAGTTAATGATGAAGGATGTGGCTATGTTTGATAAATTATTCGAAGAGAATAAGAATTATTTTAAGGAATTATCTCTTTTTGTGGCAGCTGGTGATTTAAAGGTAAAGGAGCTACGAGAGGTAACTTTGCCTGAAATGTTTAAAGAAGTTGAACATTCTAATGATCAAGCTAAAATACAAGAGTATAAGGATTTTGAGCAAAAAGTTCTTCGCCTTGAGAGAAAGGTTCATGATTTAAAGTTAACTAGAATGGTTATTTTGCAATCTTCTCCTCAGATAAGAATGGTACAAAATAATAGTCTTATGCTTATGGAAAAACTTCAAAGTAGTATAGTTAATACTTTGCCTTTATGGAAAAATCAAATGGTACTTACTTTAGGTCTGGCACGTTCTTCTCAAGCTTTAGGAGCCCAACAAGCCGTAAATGATGCAACTAATCAATTATTAGCTAAAAACAGTGAGATATTAAAAGACTCTACCATTAAGATTGCTAAAGAAACCGAACGTGGTATAGTTGACATCGAGACTATTAGAAAAGTTAATAGTGATATTATTTCTACTATAGATGAAATAGTTAAAATTCAACAGGAAGGTAAGCAAAAAAGACAAGCTGTTGAAGTTGAGCTTAAAGATGCAGAAGACGATTTAAAGAAACATCTTTTAGCAAACGCAAAACAGATTAATGCTTAGATATAAAGGCTTTGTATTTATCAAATTACCCAGAAAAATTTAGATATACCCAAAAAGTGTCTAACTTTTTGGGTATATCTATTGTATATTGGATATTCTGGTTAGAATTCATTTTAACTTAGTTTAAAATGGAATGAGCCCGATTTATTATCGAGCTCATTAGAGTTTAAAATCGCATAAAATTCATCCATTTTATTTGGATTTATTTTTATGCTTATAAGTTTTTGTTTGCAGCTGTTAATTCTGCTATTTTCACTATAACTTGAGTTGCTTTTAACATGCTTTCCACTGGTACATACTCATATTTACCATGGAAGTTATGTCCTCCTGCAAAGATATTAGGACAAGGTAAGCCCATGTAAGATAATTGGGAACCATCTGTTCCACCTCTAATAGCTTTAATAAGAGGTTTGATATCTAGCTCTTTCATTGCTTGTTCTGCAATATCAACAATAAATTTCACTGGCTCAACTTTCTGACGCATATTGAAATATTGATCTCCAATTTCCAAAGAGGCAATTGGTCCTGAGAATTTTTCAGAATATTTTTTGTTAAATTTCGCTACTAATTTTTCTATATACTTTTTTCTTTTCTTGTACAGTTTTAAATCGTGATCACGAATAATTAATTGTACAGTTGATTCTTCAATACCTCCGGTTACTGTATGAACATGAAAGAAACCTTCATATCCTGTTGTTTTTTGAGGAACTTCTTTTTTCGGTAACTTAGAAATGAATTTATTAGCCAGTAGAATAGAATTGATCATTTTTCCTTTAGCATAGCCTGGGTGAACGCTTTTACCAGAGAAAGTTACCTTAGCATAACCGGCGTTAAAGTTTTCATATTCAAGTTCTCCGATTTGGCTTCCGTCCATAGTGTAAGCCCATTTAGCTCCAAATTTTTCAACGTCAAATTTATGGGCTCCTCTTCCTATCTCCTCATCTGGTGTGAATCCTATTCTGATTTTACCATGTTTAATATCAGGATTTTGGATTAGGTATTCCATAGCCGTTACAATCTCCGTAATACCTGCTTTGTCATCTGCTCCTAAAAGTGTAGTACCGTCAGTGGTAATTAACGTTTGTCCTTTATATTGTAAAAGATCACTGAAATACGATGGTGAAAGTATAATGTTTTGTTCTTGGTTTAGAACAATATCTTTTCCATCATAGTTTTTTATGATTTGTGGCTTTACATTAGCTCCCGAGAAATCCGGTGATGTATCAAAGTGAGAAATAAATCCAATTGTTGGAACTTCGTGTTCTACATTACTCGGTAAAGTAGCCATGATGTATGCGTTTTCATCAATAGTTACTTCAGATAATCCGATTTGTTTTAATTCCTCTACTAATTGATTAGCTAAATTCCATTGTTTTTCTGTACTAGGGCAAGTAGCTGAGTTTGGATCAGATTCCGTATCAACAGTAACATAGCTGATGAAACGATCAATTATATGTTGCATAATAATAGTTTTGTATTAAACAAAAATAAGAATTTATTATGGTTATCTTCTATTATTAACAGTAGAACTTTACAAAGTTATTTTTTTTAGAGATTGCGATAGCCAGGATATCAAGGTTAACTTATTTTTAGAAATTTACCGTATAAATTATTGGTAATTTAGTCCTTTAAAATGCTATATTTGGTATAATAAGTTTAATTCGATGAAGGCATTATTTATTATTTTCTTTACTTTCTTTACTTTGGTGTGTTATAGCGTTGATCCCGATAGAAAATATGTAGATCATCCTATGAATTCTGATATTAAAGTAGAAGCTTTAGAAATAATTACTCCGGATGGTTACGCGTTAAAATCTTGGATATGTTTTCCTAAGCAAGATCTGGATCAACATAGGATTCTTGTATTAGCATATGGAGACACAGGGAATATGTCCTATTGGATCCGACAAGTGCTGCAAATGGTTAATAATGGTTATACTGTTGTTATGTTTGATTACAGAGGTTTTGGTGAAAGCGATGATTTTGAATTAGATAATACTCAGTTATATTATGATGAGTTTACTACCGATTTGGTTAGTGTATTAAAGTATACCAAAGAGCGCTTTAAACAACCCGTTGGTGTTTGGGCTTTATCTATGGGTACTATTTCTGCTGTACTAGCTTATAATATAGAAAATTATCAGTACCTAATTGCTGAAGGATTTGTTTACGATCCTAATGCTGTAGTCAAGGTAATTCAAGAGCATTTGGATAAAACATATACTGTACCTGTTAGTGCACTAAGTTATGAAAGGTCGTTATCCAGGCTAACTTTACCTGTTTTATATTTTACTGGAGATAGAGATGGCTTAACTTCTCCTAAAGATAGTTATCGCGCTAAGTTTCTCAATGCCAGAAGTGAGGTTGTTTTATTTAAAGGTGGACATTTACAAGGCTTCCAAGCCTTATCTTTGGACTATCACGGCCAGCGTTATGTTGAATATATTAATACTTTTGTAGATAATGTTTATAAGTAGATAAAACGCTATTCAAAAAAATCAAATAAGAAGTCTTTTTTAATGCCTTATAATTACCTTTGTACTTATAAGAATTAATTCGTACAACTTTCCTATGTTAGCTAAACACCGTCACTTTGCATTATACAAACCACATGGCTATATAAGTCAATTTATTTACGAGAAAAAGCGAAATAAAAAGAAGCTTGGTGAACTTTATGACTTTCCTGAAGGTACTATGGCTATTGGACGCTTGGATGAGAATTCTGAGGGTCTATTATTACTTACTACCGATGGACAAGTTAGTGAGCAAGTCAGAAGTAAAGTGGTAGAGAAGGAATATTTTGTGCAAGTCGATGGACAGATTACCGATCAAGCTATTTTAGCTTTACAACAAGGGGTTGAAATAGGAATAAAGGGTGAGATTTACCTAACTAAGGCTTGTGAAGTAGCCAAGTTAATGGATTTACCATTGTGGGTTCAACCAGGCAGAAGAATACGTGATCCTAGACATGGACCTACTTCTTGGCTTCGTATAGTATTGACAGAAGGCAAATTTCGTCAAGTACGTAAAATGACAGCCAAGGTTGGCTTCCCTACTTTGCGTTTATTAAGAGTTCGAATAGGTGATATCACCTTGGAAGATTTAGAGGTAGGTCAAGTAAAGGAAATGGAAACTTTTTAAAGTGACACATCATGAGAGCAATAGCTAAAGAGAATTATGATTTTCAAAAAGTAATAACCCTCATTGGTATTGGATTATTAATAGTAAAAAGTATAGCTTGGTATTTAACTAGCTCAGTTGCTATTTTAACCGATGCTTTGGAGAGTATTGTTAATGTAATTACAGGTTTTATAGGATTATACAGTCTTTACCTCTCGGGATTGCCCGCAGATAGAAATCATCCTTATGGTCATGGAAAGGTGGAGTTTTTATCGGCTACCATTGAGGGAGTGTTAATTATTATTGCTGGAGTTTTTATCTTAAAGGAGGCAGTTCTGAATTTATTTGAGCCTCAACCAATAGGTAAGTTAGATTATGGAATTGTATTAATTAGTTTTACAGCAGTAGTTAATTATTTTATTGGTAGATATGCAGTAAGAAAGGGAGAGAAAAATAAATCCCTTGCTCTGGTGGCTAGTGGAAAGCATTTACAGTCAGATACTTATTCTACCTTAGGAATTATTATAGGGTTAATTTTAATATATTTCACTGATTTACTTTGGATAGATTCCATCGTAGCTAGTGTGTTTTCTATTATTATTTCTGTAACGGGATATAAAATTATTAGAAAGGCCGTTTCTGGGATTATGGATGAAACAGATGAAGGACTCCTACAGGAAGTTGCAACTTATTTGCAAGAACATCGTCAAGAAAACTGGGTTGATTTACATAACTTTAGAATAATAAAGTACGGAAGTGTTTTGCATTTTGATGGACATATGACTGTGCCATGGTATTTTAATATTGTTCAAGGACATAAAGAAATTGAGGGATTACAAAAGGTCATTAGAGAACAATTTGGCGATGACTTAGAATTATTTATTCACATGGATGACTGTAAGAGTTTTTCTTGTGAGATTTGCACCAAAGAAGATTGTCCAGTGCGCAGAGCTCCTTTTGAAAGACAGGTTCTTTGGAATGCTAATAATGTATCGGCTAATAAAAGACATCAAATTAGTACTAAAGAGTAACATTAAAGCGCTTGTTAGCTTTTTCGAAATTAATAGTAGGATGGTTGAAGAAGTCTGCAAAAACATTGTTGTTTACTAAATTATCGATAGTGTCCTGTTTGTTGAAGTCTTTTTTAAATACGATTGCATTATCACTAAACTGTAAGGCTAACTCCATGTCATGAGAGGAAAATAGAATAGCTTTATTTTGCTTTTTAGCTAAGTCTTTTAATAATAAATATAAAGATACTTTATGATGAAAATCCAAATGATTAGAAGGTTCATCTAAGATAATAATAGGAGTATCTTGAGCCAGGGCTCTGGCTATTAATACTCTTTGCATTTGGCCATCACTAAGGGTATGAATGTTTTTATAAAGTAAAGACTCAATATTAGTTTGCTCTATTGCCCTTTCAATACTTTGATTATCTTGGTGTGTTAATGAACCTTGCCAGCTTAGGTAAGGTGTTCTTCCTATTTTTACCAGTTCGTATACCGATAAATTATCCACTAGAATTCGCTCTGTCAAGACTATACTAATTAGTTTTGCTATGTGTTGTTTAGTATAGTTTTCAAGGGGAAGATTATTGATGTAAATATGGCCCTTTAAAGCTGGAATACTTTGCGTTAGAGTTTTAATAAGAGTTGATTTTCCACTTCCATTAATACCCAATAAGCAAGTTAGTTCTCCGGTTTTAATAGAAATATTTATGTTTTCTTGTAAAATAGTAGGATCACTTGTTTTAGCAGTTTTATACCCAATCGATAAATTTTGGCAGGCTAAAGTAAAAGTAGTCATAAGATAGAATTAAGTCTTGCGAATATTAGATGTGTCTTGCAAATATAATTAATAAAATGATTTATAGTTTTATTCGTATTTGAATGATTATTTTTAAGGTAAATAAACCCTATATTTGTAGAGTAAATAATTTATTATTATAGATAATGAAACCAAACACACAACAATTAACAGAGTTAACAACCCAAGTAAGAAGGGATATTCTTAGAATGGTACATGCTGTGAATTCAGGACATCCAGGAGGATCTTTAGGCTGCGCAGAGTTCTTGGTAGCTTTGTATCAAGATTTAATGCAAAGAAAGACTGAATTTGACATGGATGGTAAGCAGGAAGATATTTTCTTTTTATCTAATGGTCATATTTCTCCAGTATTCTATAGCGTTTTGGCTCGTAGTGGGTATTTTCCTGTTAGTGAATTAGCTACTTTTAGAAAATTAAATAGTAGATTACAAGGACATCCAACTACACATGATAATTTACCAGGAATCCGTATGGCTTCGGGTTCATTAGGTCAAGGTTTATCCGTTGCTCTTGGTGCTGCACAAGCTAAGAAGTTAAACAAGGATAATCATTTAGTATACGTTTTATTAGGAGATGGAGAGCTACAAGAAGGGCAAAATTGGGAGGCAATTATGTATGCTTCTGCCAAAAAGGTAGATAACATTATAGCTACTGTAGATTTAAATGGGAAACAAATTGATGGCTCAACGGATAAGGTTTTAGATTTAGGATCTTTACAGGCTAAATTTGAAGCATTTGGATGGGAAGTTATCGTTGTTGAAAACGGAAATGATATAAATTCAATTTTAGAAGGATATAAAATAGCTAAAGCTAAAACAGCAAATCAAAAACCAATCTGCGTTTTATTACACACAGAAATGGGTAATGGGGTGGATTTTATGATGGGAACACATGCATGGCATGGAAAAGCACCAAATGATGAACAGTTAAAACTTGCTTTAGAACAAAACCCAGAAACCTCTTTTGGGGATTATTAATTCTTTATAATCGAATCATACATGAAAAAATATACAAATACAGGTAGTAAAGATACTCGTTCAGGTTTTGGAGCTGGTTTAGCTGAGCTTGGACGTACCAATGAAAATGTTGTTGCTTTATGCGCAGATTTAATAGGTTCATTGAAGATGGATGAATTTATAAAAGATAATCCAGAACGATTTTTCCAAATTGGAATTGCCGAGGCTAATATGATTGGAATAGCTGCAGGTTTTACTATCGGTGGTAAGATTCCTTTCACAGGTACTTTCGCTAACTTTTCTACTGGAAGAGTTTATGATCAAATTCGTCAATCCATTGCTTATTCAAACAAGAATGTTAAGATTTGTGCTTCTCACGCAGGTCTTACTTTAGGAGAAGATGGAGCTACTCACCAAATTTTAGAAGATATTGGTTTAATGAAGATGCTTCCTGGAATGACAGTTATTAATACTTGTGACTATAATCAAACAAAAGCAGCTACTTTAGCTATAGCAGAATACCAAGGACCTGTTTATCTACGTTTCGGAAGACCAGTGGTTGCTAATTTCACAGAGGCAGATCAAAAATTTGAAATTGGAAAAGCTCTTATGCTTTCTGAAGGAACCGACGTGACTATTGTTGCCACAGGACACTTAGTATGGGAAGCTTTACAGGCAGCTGAGCAATTAGAGAAAGAAGGTATTTCTGCAGAGGTAATTAATATACATACTATTAAACCATTAGATGAAGAAGCAATTTTAAAATCTGTTAGTAAAACTGGTTGTATTGTAACAGCGGAGGAGCATAATTTCCTAGGTGGTTTAGGTGAGAGTGTAGCTCGTGTTTTAGCAATCAATAGTCCATTGCCACAAGAGTTTGTTGCGGTGCAAGATACTTTTGGAGAATCAGGTACGCCAGAAGAGTTAATGGAAAAGTATGGTTTGAATGCTCAAGCAATTGTTGCTAAGACTAAAGCTGTTTTAGCACGTAAGTAA
>CANROJ010000061.1 GCA_947632215.1 uncultured Flavobacterium sp.
TGGGTGATTAATGGGTTTCGAACCCACGACCTTCGGAACCACAATCCGACGCTCTAACCAGCTGAGCTATAACCACCGTGTTAATGTTTAACGGATGCAAATTTAGCTATTTTTCTATACTTACCAAGGTTTTTTAAATAAAAATTAAACAAAATTATATCAAATCTTCTAATCGATTGACTGCTAAATACCTTTCTACGGTAAATCCTTCTGCAAAATCTCTATTTATCAATCTACCTAAGTCCTGTGCACGATAAGTCACGCTATCTAGGAAGTTTTTAGAAGTAATTGGCGTAGCAGGTTCTTTTGAGTTTTCATCGAAAAACTGAGTTTTATATGCCAATACCGCATCTACTTTCTTATCCATGTAACCAGTGACATCTACTACAAAATCAGGTTCAATATTTTTCCACTGTATATAATGATACACAACCTTAGGTCTATAAGCATCCTGAGGTATTCCATCCAAAGTAGTTTCTACTTTAATAAGTCCGGAAAGAAAGCAAGCATCAGAAACTAAGCTACTACCCTTTGAATGGTCTATATGTCTGTCTTGAACTGCATTACATAAAACAATTTCAGGTCTATATTTTCGAATCATTTCAATTATTCTTAATTGATGCTCCTTGTCATTTTTAAAAAAACCATCTGATAGTTTTAAGTTCTCACGCACTTGTACTCCTAAAATCCTAGCTGCCTCAGTAGCTTCTTGCTTGCGAGTCAAGGCAGTCCCTCTTGTACCTAACTCTCCTTGAGTTAAATCAATAATACCAACTTTTTTACCGTTGGCTACCTCCTTAGCAATAGTTGCTCCACATCCTAACTCTACATCGTCTGGATGTGCTCCAAAAGCTAATATATCTAATTTCATCTAAGTTACTATCTTAATTTAATATTCCTTTCATTGTACTGCTTTTATTTACAGTCTCTAAGTATTCTAATCTAGGATCACTATCTATTGTTACACCGCAACCAATAAACAAATCAACCCTATCTTGTTTTATAGCCATACAGCGTAAATTTACATATAAATCTGTAGTATTCTTATTTTGATAAAAATCTACGTTTAATTCCCCTAAATATCCAGCATAATATTCTCTATTGTAGCCTTCATTATTCAATAGAAACTCCAAAGATTCGCTCTTAGGTAAACCACATACTGCTGGTGTAGGATGAAGAGCATCTATGATAGTTTTTAAATCATTACTTTTTAATTCAGCATTAATTTCCGTACAAATATGCATCACCTTTGCTGCTCTTTTTGTAAATGGTTTAGAACACTCAATATTGGTAGAATAAGGTTTTAGAGTGTCAATAATGAATTCAGTCACAAACTCTTGTTCTTGCTTCTCTTTTTCTGGCCAAAGCACAGTATCTTGACCTAAATTAACTTGTGTACCAGCTAAAGCCATAGTTTTTAAACTACTACCTTCTAATGTTAATAAGGATTCCGGTGTTGCCCCGCACCACAAACCTATCTCAGGATGAAACATAATAGAACAAAAGGCAGTAGGATAAGTATTACACAAAGTTTTAAACAATAAGGATAAATCCTTCACTTTAATTTCAATACTCTGTTTTCTAGATGGTACTACTTTTTTAAAATCACCCTTTTTAATTGAAACAATGCATTTTGTCACTAAATTCTCAAAACTATTTTGACCATCATTATCCAATGTGTCCTGTGTAACATTATTGGATACAGCATTAAATTCTAAATCTACTTTCTTTATAATTGAATTTTCAAGAGGTATATAGAATCTATTGCCCTTGTTAAAAGGAGCAAAGACAAATCCTTTTTCTTTAAAATTTAGTACAGGATATAAGTTTGTATTTTCTTGAAAAATTCCAATAGCCTGCGTACTATTTGCTTTTTTATAAACAACAAAAGGCTTTTTAGAGTTATATTGTTTGTTTAAAGATTCAAATAAATCCATCCTATGCTTTATTCATTATAATATTAGTTATTTTACAAATAGATATCAATTGATCATTATCATCTGTAATTCTGATCTCCCATAAGTGTATACTCCTACCTCTATGTAAAAGAGTAGCTTTACCTATTACCCTACCAGCTCGTTTACTCTTTACATGATTAGCAGAAATCTCAATACCTCTTACTTCTTGTGTATTGGTATCAATAAGCATAAGAGAAGCTCCGCTACCTAAACTTTCTGCCAAAGCAACACTGGCCCCTCCATGTAATAATCCCATTGGCTGGTGAACCTTAGAATTTACAGGCATAGTGGCAACTAAATAATCCGGGCCTGCATCAATATATTGGATTCCTAAGGTTTCCATAAGGGTATCTTTACAAATATCACTAAACATGTTTAGCACTGCTTGCTTATCAAATTTTTTATTGGTTTTATTGCTCATAGTATTGCAAAGTTATAGTCTGATAAATATAAAGTTCTTAATTTTAAAGTAAAATTAACTTTGATATCTTAATTTAATTATAATTCAAGTTTTATTTAGCTTTAGAGTAACTTTAAAGTGAGATAAACTTCTCCAATAATAGGATTTTTTAGTAATTTTAGACCCTCGTAGAATGAAGTTACGAAAATAATAAAAATAAAACAATGGAACAGATCCAACAAGAAGTTCATAATGCATATGAAGTCATAAAAAATGGTGGTATAATTTTATACCCCACAGATACTATTTGGGGTATAGGTTGTGATGCTAATAACCCAGAAGCAGTAAAGAAAATTTATGAATTAAAAAGACGAGTGGAAACCAAAAGTATGATTGTTTTGGTTAATGGAGATCGTTTAATGCATCGTATATTTCCTCAAATTCCAGAAGTAGCTTGGGATTTAATCGAGTATAGTGAAAAACCAACTACATTGGTTCTTGATAACCCTCAGCATGTAGCCAAAGAAATAGTATCCCAAGATAATTCTTTAGGAGTTCGCATTGTACAGGAAGCATTTTGTTTCAAACTAATTGAGCGTATGAAATCTCCATTAGTTAGTACTTCTGCAAATATTAGTGGATTTCCTTCACCAAGAAATTTTTATGAAATATCACTTGATATTATTGAAGGAGTAGATTACATTGTTAAATTAAGACAAGAAGAAACTAAACCAGGTACGCCTTCAACTATTATTAAATTAAAACAAAATAGCCAAGTAACTATACTGAGAAAGTAATTTTTTTCAAGTATTGTACTTTTTACATTATGAATATTACTCCAATATATAAACAAGCCTTAGAACATCCTATTTTCGATATTGTTAGTCAAGCTGCTGATAATTTAAAAATAGATAGTTACGTTATAGGTGGATTTGTTAGAGATTTTTTATTACAAAGAGATTCTAAAAAAGATATTGATATCGTTGCTATAGGCAGTGGTATTGAATTAGCGTTAGAGGTATCTCGCTTATTGCCAAATCATCCTAAAGTACAAGTTTTTAAAAACTATGGTACTGCAATGCTTAGATACTTAGATATTGATGTTGAATTTGTTGGAGCTAGAAAGGAATCCTATCATTTTGACAGTAGAAAACCTGTTGTAGAAGATGGCACACTACAAGATGATCAAAATAGAAGAGATTTTACTATTAATGCCTTAGCATTGTCATTAAATAAGTCTAATTATGGTCAATTATTAGACCCCTTTAATGGTGTAAATGACTTGGAGAATAAAATTATTCGAACTCCTCTTGATCCAGATATTACCTTTTCAGATGATCCCTTGCGTATGATGCGTGCTATTCGATTCGCTTGTCAACTAAATTTCATCATCGAACAAGAGTCTTTAGATGCCATTACACGAAATCACGAGCGTTTAAATATCATTTCAGGCGAGAGAATAGTAGAGGAATTAAACAAAATACTACAAACCCCTACTCCATCGAGTGGTTTTTTACTCCTATATAAAACTGGTCTTTTAGATTTGATTCTTCCTGAATTAACTGCTCTTAACCAAGTAGAAGAAATAGAAGGACATACACATAAGAATAATTTTTACCACACTTTGGAAGTGGTAGATAATATTAGTAGAAATACCCAAGATTTATGGTTAAGATGGGCTGCTTTACTTCACGATATAGGTAAAGCTCCTACAAAAAGATTCACCAAAAAAAATGGATGGACTTTTCATGGACACGAGTTTCTAGGAGGTAAAATGGTAAAGAAGATATTTACTAGGTTACATATGCCTTTGAATCAAAAAATGAAATTTGTTCAGAAAATGGTTACCATGAGCTCACGTCCTGTGGTACTTTCTCAGAAAGAAGTAACTGATTCAGCAGTGCGCCGATTAGTCTTTGATGCAGGTGAAAATGTAGATGATTTGATGATTTTATGCGAAGCTGATATCACTACAAAGAATCCTAATAAATTTAAAAAGTATCACAATAACTTTAAGTTAGTACGAGAAAAAATCGTTGAAGTAGAGCAAAGAGATCAAGTACGTAATTTTCAACCTCCTATTAGTGGTGAGCAAATAATGCAAACATTTGGACTAACTCCTTGTAGAGAGATTGGCTCTATTAAAGAGGCCATTAAAGAGGCCATTTTAGAAGGAGTAATTGCCAATGAATATGAAGCTGCTTACGCCTATATGCTAGACAAAGCTAGTAAAATGGGACTTGAAAGAGTTAATAAATAAACAGATATAAAATGAAGAACTATTTTTTATCACTTTCCAAATTGTCATTAATATTGGTTTATCTAGTAATTTTTGCTGGAGCAGCTGTGCGAATGACAGGTTCAGGAATGGGGTGTCCAGATTGGCCTAAGTGTTTTGGTTATTATATTCCTCCTACAGATGTAGAAGTTTTACAATGGCAAGAAAACCGCGACTTCGGCAAAGGACAAATGATTATTTATCAAGAGAGCCTATACAAGGCTAAAAGTGATTTTAGTACCACTGATAGCATCAACATGGATAACTGGGAAAAGTATACCAAACATGATTATGCTTTATTTAACCCTCAACACACTTGGATCGAATATATCAATAGATTATGTGGTGCATTAGCAGGCTTTGCTTGCGTGGCAATGGCCGTTAGTTCTTTTGGTTACTGGAGATCTAGAAAATATTTGGTTTTAGTAAGTTGGTTAGTAGTCTTTTTAATGGGCTTTCAAGCTTGGTTAGGTGCCACGGTAGTTTACTCAGAGCTAAATCCATTTAAAATCACTACCCATATGGTAATGGCTTTGGTAATTGTGGCTATTTTAATTGGTATTATTCGTGCAGCACAAAATAGAACTGAAATAAAAAAATATGATGGTAAGTTCCGTTTTCTACTAACTGTATCCTTAGTATTTACCCTAATTCAAGTAGTTTTAGGTACTCAAGTTAGAGAGTTTATAGATGAACAAGTTAGAGCTGGAATCAACAACGAATTTTTATGGTTAAACAACCCGAGATTGGATTTCTATTTACATAGAAGTTTTTCCCTGATAGTATTATTTTTAAACGTCTATTTATTTTATTTGAATAAATCTTTACAATTAGGTTTCTCAAAAATGAAATGGGTACTATTAATACTAGCTTTAGAAGTGTTAACAGGAATATTAATGAATTACTTTAATTTCCCATTCGGTTCTCAAGCAGCTCACTTAGTATTAGCATCAGTACTTTTTGGAGTACAGTTCCAACTAGTTTTAGAAGCCAGGAAATGTTACCATTGCGGTAAGAGTTCAGAAAATTAATAGCATAAAAAAAAGTCTTTCTCAAGAGAAAGACTTTTTTTTATGTGTTTTTTAAAGTTCAATAGAATCTCTTTTGGGATCTTTATTGTAAATAAAATCAATAGTTTGTCTAATTACTTGGCTAAAGTCTCTCGGTAAGATATTACCTTGAAATGGGTGCTGTGTAGCAAAGGAGTGGTTAGCATTTTTTATAGTAACCAGAATAGAATTTTTAATCCATAAATGTAATAAGTCAGCTTCTTTAATATTTACCGATTCATCTTTAGTCCCATGAATAATTAAGGTGGGTTTCTTTAAATTTTGAGCTGCTTTTTGTATGTTTAATTTATCGAAATTATCTTCAAAATCTATCCAAAAGCTAAAGTTTTGAGGTAGCATCTGATTAGTCCTTAAATTTCTGACATAAAACACCCCTTGTTTTTTCCAAGTATCAAAGCGCTGTCTTTGTGGGAAGCGCTTCTTAAAATCAGCCACACCTGCCCATATAACAACCTTGGTAACTTCCTTATTATAACACCCTTGTAGAATAACGTTACCTCCTGCTCTACTATGCCCGATAATAATAATATTCTTAGGGTCTACCAAAGGATGAGTTTTATAGAAATCTATAACTGATTTTAAATCTTTTTGTTCTAAGGAATAGGTATTATTAGCAAAAGCTTCAAGATTAGTTAATTCGGTAGGATTTTCAATGGTAGTACCATTTTTAGAAAAATTAAATTTAACTACAAATGCTCCAGACTTAGCAATAAGATCCATACCCAAATGCCAAGCTCCCCAATCTTTAAATCTTTTATAGCCATGAGCGAATATAACCAAAGGTAAATTTCGTGCTCCTTTAAGGTAGGTAGAATCACTCAATATTTGAGCTTCTTGCCCCTGTATTACAGTACTGAGCTTTAATAATTCCATTTTTCATTTTTTCAAGACTCTAACACTCAAACAAAGTCCTTTAAATTAATAAAGTAACAAGGTAAGCCATTACAATGAATTACTAGATTTTTACACAATTAAAATTTAGCCTATAAAGAATCCTTTGGCCTATAATTAAGCTCACTAACTTCTAAGAGATGTTTATACATTTTATTATATAAAGGCACTTCCACACCAAGTTCTTTAGCTTTTTTAACAATATATCCTGCCATTGTTTCTAATTCATTAACAGACTTGTTAGCCAAGAAGTCACTGTGCATGGATGTAGTTGATCCTGAGGGATTGTTTCTAAAGCCTTGTATTATTGTTTGAACTATATCAACAGGCATATCTATCTTTAAGGCTAAAGCAACCCCGAGAGCTTCTTCTAATAATTGCTTTATTTCATTGGGATATTTAGCAACGATTTGATTAAAGTCAGCGTTGAAGTAAGAAGTAGCCACCGCAGAGGAAGATACTAATAGATACTTTTTCCATATTTGGGTATTAATATCTGTAGTTAGTGTATTTGATATTCCTGCTTTATCAAAAATAGTACTTAGTTGTTCTAACCTTGGTTCAGTTTTTTGCTGTAACCCAAAATAAATTAACTCTTTACCACTTGGATTTTTAACCATTCCTGGACCGCAAAGTCTGCTAATAATATAAGTACAGCCTTGTATAACTATTGCTTTTGGGAAAGCCTGTTTTAAAACACTATAGCTCTGGATTCCGTTTAAAAGAGGTAGAATAATTGTTTTGTCACTAATCAAAGGACTTATCTGAGATATAACATTAGATAGATCATAGGTTTTAGTAGCAACAATTACATAATCACAAGTTCCTATCTGACTAGAATTATCTGAGACCATATAAGGCTTAGCTACAATTGTCTTGGTGGCATATTGAACACAAATTCCATTATTGTTAATTGCTTGCATATTTTGACCTCTTGATAAGAAGTAAATTTCTATATCATTGGCCCCCTGATACTCTTTGGCTAACAATCCTCCATAAAATCCACCCACTGCCCCAATTCCTACAATACAAATCTTAATTTTTTTGCTATTATCTTTCATATTACTATTTTCTATGTCTTGCCAATTTACTGGTTTTTTTAGAATTAAGTTAATACCCTTATAAAACTAATCCCATTAAAATTAATTTAAATTGCACCTTAGGCATTTAATTGAAAAAAAAAGGGTTTTTATTTTAATAAAAACCCTTTTAGTATATTTTTTAGAAATTTTCTAATATTAATTTTAACAAGAATAAAGCGGATAAAAGATAAATAGTAAAACTAATTTCTTTAAAATCTTTATTGATTGACTTAAATATAGTATAACTCAATATTCCAAAGACAATTCCATCTGCTATACTGTAGGTAAATGGCATAAAGACAATAGTTAAAAATGCTGGAAGGCCGTCACTAAAATCTTGAAAATTAATTTTATTAATCCCCGAAATCATAAAAAGTCCAACGATAATTAACGCTGGTGCAGTTGCTGCGGGGGGTATAATTAAGAAAATAGGAGCTAAAAACAGGGATATAGCGAACATTAAAGCCACCCCTACTGCAGTTAGTCCTGTTCTTCCTCCACTGGCAACTCCCGAGGCACTCTCAACATAAGAAGTAACCGAGCTAGTTCCTAATACAGATGCAAAAGTAGTTCCTAATGCGTCTGTGAAAAGGGCCTTTTTCATTTGAGGAAAATTCCCGTTTTTATCTGCAATGTTTGTCTTAGAGATAACCCCAATTAAAGTACCAAGGGTGTCAAATAAGTTTACAAATAAAAAAGTGAAAACAATAACTAACATATCCAAGGATAAAATTTCTTGCCAACCTTCTCTACTAAGCATTGGTTCTATGGCTTTTGCAAAAATTGGTTCAATGGATGGTGGAATATCTACTAGCTTACTTGGCATAAGAACATCCCCAAGGATAACCCCTAAAGCTGTGGCTCCAAGAATACCAAATAAAATAGCGCCATTAACTTTTTTTATAAATAGTGCACCACTAATGATAAGCCCTACAAATGCTATCCATACACTATGGGAAGAAAAATCTCCTAAACGAACAAGAGTATTTGGGTCACCTACCACAATACCAGCCGATTTAAGACCGATTAAGGTAATAAACAAACCTATTCCAACAGGAATCGCATCCTTTAAGACCGATGGAATACTTCTAACGATAAGCTCACGTACATTAAAAAATGTGAGTAATAAGAATAAAACTCCTTCTATAAAAACGGCCGTTAACGCAAATTGCCAACTATAGCCTAAAGTTAGAACTACAGTATAAGTAAAAAAACTATTTAAACCCATTCCTGGTGCTTGTGCAATAGGTAGCTTAGCATACAAGCCCATAAAAAGTGTAGCAATAATTGTTGCTAAAGCCGTGGCTGTAAACAAAGCATTTTTATCCATACCTGCTTCGGATAAAATTGTTGGATTGACCACTAAGATATAGGACATTGTTAAAAACGTTACTACACCAGCTAGTAATTCTCTACTAATGGTGGTATTGTTTTTTTTTAATTCGAAATACTTGTCTAAGAACTGAAACATGTTGTTGTGTGTTGTTGTGTTTTTATAAGGGCGCAAAAGTACTAAAGATTTAGAAATAAAAGACGACGATATTGCTAGTATTTATCTAAGTTATGTCCTTACTTTTTCCTAAAGACACCATATAGAATCCCAGGAGTTATTTCTTTAAATAGGAAGAAAATCGCTATCTTTGTTACTTTGTGAAAAAATATGCATAAAACAGAAGATACAATAGAAGTTATTGGAGCTAGAGTCCATAATTTAAAGAACATAGATGTAAGTATACCTCGTGAAAAACTTGTGGTTATCACAGGTTTATCAGGTTCGGGGAAATCTTCCTTAGCTTTTGACACAATTTATGCCGAAGGACAAAGAAGATATATAGAAACGTTCTCTGCCTATGCTAGACAATTTTTAGGAGGTTTAGAGCGTCCCGATGTTGATAAAATCGATGGTCTATCGCCAGTGATCGCCATTGAGCAAAAAACAACTAATAAGTCTCCTCGTTCTACGGTAGGAACAATTACCGAAATATATGATTTTCTACGTCTATTATATGCTAGAGCATCTGATGCTTATAGTTTTAATACAGGAGAGAAAATGGTAAGCTATTCCGATGAGCAAATCCAAGATCTAATTATTAAGGATTTCGCAGGTAAGCGAATTAATATTCTTGCACCAGCGGTGCGAAGTAGAAAAGGTCATTACAGAGAGCTTTTTGAACAAATTGCAAAACAAGGATTTTTAAAAGTAAGAATAGATGGTCAAATCAAAGATATTGTCTCTGGAATGAAGGTTGACCGTTATAAAAATCACGACATAGAAATTGTTATTGATCGCATAGGGGTAGATGATACTGAATTAACCCAACAACGCATTGCTCAGAGTATAAAAGTAGCAATGCACTATGGAGATGATATTATAATGGTTATAGATCAAGATAATTCTGAACTTAGGTATTTCAGCAGACATTTAATGTGTCCTACCACAGGAATTTCTTATGTCAAACCAGAGCCTAATAACTTTTCTTTTAACTCTCCTAAAGGTGCTTGTGAGTCCTGTAACGGCTTAGGTGTAATTCAGCAGATAAATATGGCTAAAATTATACCCGATGATTCTTTAAGTATTCAAAAAGGAGGTTTGGCTCCCCTAGGAGAGATGAAGAAATCGTGGATATTTTCTCAATTAGAGATTATTGCCCAAAAATACGATTTCAGTTTATCTGATCCTATTTCTAAAATCCCTGAATCCGCCATGGATGTTATTTTAAATGGTGGGCAAGAAAGTTTTTCTGTAGTAAGTAAAGTTGCTGGTATTACCAAGAATTATAAAATTGATTTTGAAGGAGTTATAAATTTCATCCAAAACCAATTTGATGAGAATGATAGCGCTACTATTAAACGATGGGCAATGGAGTTTATGGACGAGATTACTTGTCCACAATGTCAAGGTACTCGCTTAAAAAAAGAAGCCCTATATTTTAAAATAGCTAATAGAAATATTGGAGAATTAATCCAAATGGATGTTGCTACTCTAATAGAATGGTTTGCCAATATTGAAGAAAAACTTTCTTCTAAGCAAAAAGCTATTGGAAAAGAAGTTCTAAAAGAAATAAAAACAAGACTAAGCTTTTTACAAGATGTGGGTCTTACCTATCTTTCTTTAAATAGAAGCTCTAGAACTCTCTCTGGAGGTGAGGCACAACGAATACGCCTAGCCACCCAGATTGGTTCACAATTAGTGGGAGTATTATATATCTTAGATGAACCAAGCATAGGCCTGCATCAAAGAGATAATGAACGCTTAATTAAATCTTTAGAATCATTAAGAGATTTAGGTAATTCTGTTTTAGTAGTAGAGCATGATAAAGACATGATCCAAAAAGCTGATTATGTGATTGATATTGGACCTTTTGCAGGTAAAAATGGAGGTCAGATTATCAGTAAAGGAACTCCTGAACAATTATGTAATGAAAATACTCTTACGGCCAAGTATATCCATGGAGAACTGCAAATACCAGTTCCAAAGCAAAGAAGAAAGGGAAATGGCAAATTTCTAAATTTGGAAGGAGCTACAGGAAATAATCTTAAAGATGTTAGTATTCAGATTCCTTTAGGTACCCTTACATGTGTAACTGGTGTATCAGGTTCAGGGAAGTCTACACTAATTAATGCTACTTTATACCCTATTTTAAACACCCATTTTTTCAATGCTTTGGCCAAACCACAACCTTATAAAAAAATAAGTGGTCTGGAACACATTGATAAAGTAATTGCAATTGATCAGAGTCCAATTGGTAGAACTCCTCGCTCAAATCCGGCTACCTATACGGAGGTATTTTCTGATATTAGAAGCTTATTTGCCCAAACAACAGAGGCTGCTATTAGAGGTTATAAACTAGGTAGATTTAGTTTTAATGTTAAAGGAGGTAGATGTGATTCATGTGAGGGAAGTGGAGTTAGAACAATTGAAATGGGCTTCTTACCTGATGTATATGTAGAATGTGAGGTTTGTCAAGGAAAGCGCTTTAATAGAGAGACTTTAGAAATCCGTTATAAGGGTAAATCTATTTCAGATGTTTTAAACATGACGGTAGAAGAAGCTTGTGAGTTTTTTGAGAATATTCCAAAAATTTACCGTAAATTGAAAATGATAAATGAGGTTGGCTTAGGCTATTTAACATTAGGTCAGCAGAGCACTACTCTATCTGGAGGGGAAGCTCAGCGTATAAAATTAGCTACCGAATTATCAAAAAAAGACACCGGTAATACTTTCTATATTTTAGATGAGCCAACCACAGGCTTACATTTTGAAGATATTAGAGTATTAATGGAGGTTATTAATAAATTAGTAGAAAAAGGAAATACCATTTTAATTATTGAACACAATTTAGATGTCATTAAATTGGCAGACTATATCATTGATGTTGGCCCTGAAGGAGGAAAAAATGGTGGCCAAATTATAGCAAGTGGTACACCGGAACAAATTATAGAGGTCAAAGAAAGTTTTACTGGTCATTTCCTAAAACAAGAATTATAAAAGAATGAAAACTATGAATGAAAATTTTGAGAATGAAGATGCTAAAATCCAAGAAAAATTTAAACAAAAAACTTGGTCAGAAATTAAAATAAATGATTCTTGGGGGATTTTTAAAATAATGTCAGAATTCGTTAATGGGTACGAAAAGATTGGTCGTTTAGGCCCATGTGTATCTATTTTCGGTTCAGCACGAACAAAGACAGACGATCCATATTATAAATTAACAGAAGAAATTGCATTCAAAATCAGTAAAGCTGGTTATGGCATTATTACCGGAGGAGGCCCAGGTATAATGGAAGCAGGCAACAAAGGAGCTCACTTAGGAAAAGGGATATCTGTGGGGCTAAATATTGACCTACCTTTTGAACAGCACTTTAACCCTTATGTCGACGTAGATAAGAATCTTGAATTTGACTATTTTTTCGTTAGAAAAGTAATGTTTGTAAAATACTCTCAAGGTTTTGTTGTAATGCCTGGAGGTTTCGGAACCTTAGATGAACTCTTTGAGGCTATGACACTTATTCAAACTAAGAAGATTGCTAAATTCCCTATTATCCTTGTAGGAACTGAATTTTGGGGAGGCTTAATGCAATGGATTAAGACTACTTTACTGGAAACTCATAACAATATTTCAGAAAAGGATTTAGATTTAGTTAAAATTGTAGACACAGCTGATGAAGTAGTAGAGGTAATAGATACTTTCTATAAAAAATACTCCTTACAACCTAATTTCTAACAATTATACAAAGGCTATAACTTAAAGATCAAAGCCTTAGATATTAAATAATAAAACG
>CANROJ010000062.1 GCA_947632215.1 uncultured Flavobacterium sp.
CTTTGTAGTCCGTAGGGGAATCGAACCCCTGTTACCAGGATGAAAACCTGGCGTCCTAACCCCTAGACGAACGGACCTTTTTGTTTATCTAATGCGGATGCAAAACTACAAAACTTTTTCATATCCGCAAGAGAAAAACAAAAAAAAAATAAATTTAATACGCTTTAGCAAACAGCACTCTTCCTTGCGAAGGCTTACCTGTTAAAACACAAATTCCTTCCTCTTGTTTTCTATCAATTGGAATACAACGAATTGTAGCTTTAGTAAGCTCTTTAATCTTCTCTTCGGTCTCTACAGTACCATCCCAATGAGCAGAAACAAATCCTGTTTTATTTTCTAAAACATCTTGGAATTCTTCGAATGTATTAACTTCAGTAGTATGTTCTTTACGATACTCAAAAGCTTTATCAAATAAGTTTTTCTGTATTTCTTCTAACAGATCTTGTACATGTTCAACTAGATTTTCTTGACCAACAATCTGTTTTGTTAAGTTATCGCGTCTTGCAACTTCAAAGGTCCCATTTTCTAAATCCTTTGGACCAATTGCAATACGAACAGGAACTCCTTTCATTTCATATTCAGCAAACTTCCATCCTGGTTTAAAACCTGTACGATCATCAAACTTAAACGAGATATTTAATTTTATAAATCTATCTGTAATCTCTTTTACTTTTGCTTTAATTTGTTCTAATTGCTCATCTGTCTTATGAATAGGAACAATCACCACTTGAATAGGTGCCAAGTTAGGCGGTAACACTAAACCATTATCATCGGAGTGCGTCATAATTAACGCTCCCATCAAACGAGTACTTACCCCCCATGATGTTGCCCAAACAAACTCCTGTTTACCTTCTTGATTTGTAAACTTAACATCAAATGCTTTAGCAAAGTTTTGTCCTAAGAAATGAGATGTACCAGCTTGTAGTGCTTTACCATCTTGCATTAGTGCTTCTATGCAGTATGTTTCAATAGCACCAGCAAATCTTTCGTTTTCAGTCTTATATCCCTTTACAACTGGCATAGCCATAAAGTCTTGCGCAAAATTGGCATATACTTCCAGCATTTGTTCCGCTTCCGCCACAGCCTCTTGTTTAGTAGCATGTGCAGTGTGCCCCTCTTGCCATAAAAACTCTGCAGTTCTTAAGAACAATCTAGTTCTCATCTCCCAACGTACCACATTAGCCCATTGATTAACTAAAATAGGTAAGTCACGATAAGACTCTATCCATTTTCTGTAAGTATCCCAAATAATAGTCTCAGAGGTAGGACGTACAATTAACTCTTCTTCTAACTTTGCTTCAGGATCAACTTCAATGCTTTTTCCATCTTCCGATGTTTTTAATCTATAATGCGTTACAACGGCACATTCTTTAGCAAATCCATCTACGTGACTAGCTTCTTTACTAAAATAAGATTTAGGAATAAATAAGGGGAAATAAGCGTTCTGATGTCCTGTTTCTTTAAATTTCTTATCAAGCTCTGCTTGCATTTTTTCCCATATGGCATAACCATAAGGTTTAATAACCATACATCCACGTACTCCTGAGTTTTCGGCTAAATCAGCTTTTACTACAAGTTCATTGTACCATTTGGAATAATCCTCACTTCTTTTAGTAATATTTTTGCTCATTTTTAATATCTTAGCAGTTAAAATCGTTTAACTCTTAATTAACTATAATAATACGACAAATCTAATTAAATTTGTTCTTACCAACAATTAAAAAAGCACGGAAATGAAAACAAAAGTAAAAAACAGAATGAATTGGACTAAGATCTTAATTCTTCTCACACTAGCGACTTTTACAGTTTCTTGTGGTTCCTATCATAATAACTCCTATTACAATCAAGGTAGTAAGAGCATTAATGGAGACAATAATCATGCAGACTTCTACTCAAATTACTTTGCAGAATTAGGAGATGACCTAGAATATTTCACAGATATCAACGCATATGTATCTCCTACTAACGATAGTATAGTTAATAATTCTAACCAAGTAGGCGCCACTTATGGACCATGGGGAAGTGAACCAAATACAATAAGTGTTAATTACTATTATAACAACTATGGATATCCTTGGTATGACTATGGCTTCGGATCAATGTATTATCCTTGGTATGGCTATGGTTACGGATCAATGTATTATCCTTGGTATGGTTCTTCATGGGGCTTTGGTTATTCTTGGGGATACCCTGGTTATTATGGAGGATATCCTGGTTACTATGGAGGATATTGGGGATCCCCTTATTATTCTCGTCCTTATTACATTAATGCAGGTACTTCTTACGGTAACAGAACCACGTATAACAGTCCTAATTATAAAGGTAATAACTATTCACGAAATACCAATTCTAGAGCTGGGACATATAGTCAAACAGCAAGAAACACATATTCTAGAGTAAACAGTAATACATACACAAGACCTTCTAGTTCAAACAGTACTTATAATAGACCAGGAAGCTCGAATTATGCCCCTGGAAACTCTACTTATAATAGACCTGCTAGCTCTAATAGTAATTACAACAGACCAACTAGTACAAATAATAACTATAATCGTCCGGTAAACTCTAATAGTAACTATACACGTCCTAGTAACTCTAATAGTAACTATACACGTCCTAGTAGTTCTAATAGTAACTATTCACGTCCTAGTAGTACCCCTTCAAGAAGCACTATGAGTAGTGGAACTAGAACTAGTTCAAGCTCTAGTTCAAGTGGATATAGAAGATAGTGTAACTAACTAGATAAATAATGAAAATGAAAAAGAACATATTAACTTTTCTTAGCACTGTACTACTAATTTCAGTAGTACAGTCGCAGGAAATGACTACACACGATGTGATGCGTTATAATCAAACAGATATAAATGGTACAGCTCGCTACAAAGGGATCAGTGGTGCAATGGGAGCAATTGGAGCAGACCTATCTGCTTTACAAATTAACCCTGCAGGAGGAGCCTTATCTAACTTCAACACAGCTTCCTTTAGTATGTTTTATACAAATAAAAACAATAAATCCAAATATTTATCTAATGATGAATCCGATAAATACTCTGGTCTTGAAATAGGACAAGTAGGAGCTGTTTTCGTATTTAATAACAGTAAAAAAGACGCTACTTTAAAAAAGTTTTCTGTGGCACTTAACTATCAAAACTCTACAAACTTTAACAACAACGTAAGTCTATTTGGTACTGGGCAAACTAATTCTCTAGGAGATTATTTTTTACAGGCAGCCAATAATAATCATATTCCCTTTGACTACATTAATTCAAATCAAATAACACAAGGTTACGGCCAAGCAGGTTATTACGGAGGACTCTCGGCCCAACAAGCTTTCTTAGGATACCACAGTGGTTTGATCTCGCCGGTGACAAATCAAGATGGTGTATACAAAGCTAACTACAGCCAAGCAGATACTTTTGAGCAAGGAAGACTTATACAAAGCACTGGAAACAGAGGTTATTTCTCGGCTAACCTATCCGGACAACTAGGCGAGCGTTTTTACCTTGGAGTCAATGCTAACTTACATACACTAGACTACACACAAAGTAGTGTTGCTTATCAAGGTACCACTACGCAAAATCAGGAATTAATCCGTTTTGATAACTACTTGTACACCTATGGAAATGGCTTTTCTTTTCAAGTAGGAGCTATAGCTAAAGTTACCGATAATTTAAATGTTGGTCTAGCTTACGAATCTCCAACATGGTATACTTTACACGATGAATTAAGCCAAGGACTAGCAACTCAATTTGAAAACAATGCTATAAATTCTATTTATCCAAGTTTTTTAAATATTTATGAGAAGTACAAACTAAAGACACCTTCTAAATACTCGGCTAGTTTAGCTTATTTTATTTCTGAAAACTTTCTAATCAGTAGTGATTATATTTTAACTGATTACTCATCTAATAAATTCAAGCCTACTTCTGACCCCTTATATCAGCAAATTAATACTACCATTTCTGATGTATTGAAAAACACAAGTGAAGCGCGTATTGGTATGGAATATCAAATCAAACGACTTACTCTGCGTGCAGGATACCGCTTTGTTGAGAGTCCTTATAAGGAAACTAAATATTTAGGAGACTTAAATAGTTATTCCTTAGGAATAGGCTATAGCTTTGATGCTTCAAGACTTGATTTAGCCTATGGATACTCTAACCAACATTTTAAAACGAGTTTAGTAGATATGACACTAAATAATTTATATCCAGTTTCAGATATTAAAACCAAACAAAACACTATAAATCTAACTTATACAATGTATTTCTAATCATAAAAACGCTGATTTAATCAACATTTAAACCTATAAATCTCTTTATCGGATAAACTGATAAAGAGATTTTTTTATAGTATCTTTGCACTTTATAAAAATCATAAAAAGCACTATTATATGAAGTATATTTTAAAAGTATTTATCATACTTGTTTTACTTAGTAGCTCTATGGCAATGGCTCAAGAAATGGTTACGACTCCGATGCGTTATACTGCTTCAAACAAAGGTAAGTTTTACGTTTATTGGGGTGGAAATAGAGGATACTTTACAAATTCAGATATTCGCTTTAAAGGAGATGACTATGATTTCACTCTAAAGGATGTCAAAGCATCAGACAAACCTAAAGGATGGCATATAGATTATATAAATCCATCAAGAATGACAATTCCTCAAACTAACTTTAGACTAGGTTATTTTATAAGTGATAAATACAATATTTCATTTGGTATAGATCACATGAAGTATGTTATGGATCAAAACCAAATTGTAAACTTCTCAGGATATTACCCAGGTCAAGGAGATAATACATTTGGAGAAATGGTACCTGGACATCCTGATCAGGTTTTACTTACAGAAGAATTTATACAATTTGAGCATACTGACGGATTAAACTATATCAATTTCGAGATTAATCGAGTAGATGACATTTCTAAGCTATTTGGTATTAATAACACAGACGTTATACAAGTGAACATTACCGAAGGTGTTGGAACAGGAATTGTATTTCCAAAAACAAACACAACTCTGTTAGGTAAAGAAAGATACGATCAATTTCATGTATCTGGGTTTGGACTTTCTGCCAAAGCAGGTTTGAATGTAACTTTCTTAAAACACTTCTTCGTACAAGCAGAATTAAAAGGAGGTTATATTAATATGTATGACGTTAGGACAACGGCCAGCAAGTCTGATAAAGCTGAACATGATTTTTGGTTTGGACAAACCATTATCGTATTTGGAGGTATCTTCAAATTATAAAACATCATAAAGCAGAGTTATACACTCTGCTTTATTTATTTTTAAAATAAACACTAATTAGAAATTGTTTGAATAACCCTAGTAGTTCTTATAATTATACTAAAGCCTATGGAATATAACTAAAAAGGCGTATTTTTGCAGTCCAATTATTTTAAATAAATGAGAACCAAATCTTTAAAAAAGAATAAAATCAACGTAGTAACACTAGGTTGTTCTAAGAACGTTTACGATAGTGAAGTTTTAATGGGGCAATTAAAAGCTAGTGGTAAAGAGGTTACCCACGAGGCTCAAGATGACCAAGCAAACATAGTGGTAATTAACACTTGTGGCTTTATCGATAATGCGAAAGCAGAATCTGTTAATACTATCTTAGAGTTTGTTGAGAAAAAAGAGCAAGGAATAGTGGATAAAGTTTTTGTAACAGGATGTCTTTCTGAACGTTATAAACCAGACTTAGAAGCAGAAATTCCTAATGTAGATCAATACTTCGGTACAACAGAATTACCTATTCTTTTAAAAGCATTAGGTGCAGATTATAAACATGAATTATTAGGAGAACGCTTAACTACTACTCCCAAAAACTATGCATATTTAAAAATTGCTGAAGGATGTGATCGTCCTTGTAGCTTCTGTGCTATTCCTCTTATGCGAGGAAAACATGTGTCTCAACCTATTGAGAAGCTAGTTAAAGAAGCAGAAGGTTTAGCTAAAAATGGTGTAAAAGAACTAATTCTAATTGCTCAAGATTTAACCTATTACGGATTAGATCTTTATAAAAAGAGAAACTTAGCCGAATTGCTTGAACAATTAGCTAAAGTAGAAGGTATTGAATGGATTAGATTACATTATGCCTTTCCTACTGGTTTCCCTATGGATGTATTAGAATTAATGCAACGCGAACCAAAGATTTGTAATTATATAGATATTCCATTACAGCATATTTCTGATAATATCTTGAAATCAATGCGTAGAGGAACAACTCAAGCCAAAACAACAAAACTTCTACAAGATTTTAGACAAGCTGTTCCAGGCATGGCAATTCGTACAACCTTAATTGTAGGATACCCAGGTGAAACAGAAGAGGATTTCAATATCCTTAAAAATTGGGTACAAGAAATGCGTTTTGAAAGATTAGGCTGTTTTGCTTACTCTCATGAAGAAAACACACATGCTTATCTTTTAAATGACGATGTTCCTAAGGATATAAAACAACAAAGAGCTAATGAGATAATGGAAATCCAAGCTCAAATATCATTTGAATTAAACCAAGAAAAAGTAGGTCAAACCTTCCGTTGTATTATAGATAGAAAAGAAGGAAATTACTTTATAGGAAGAACGGAATTCGATAGTCCAGATGTAGATAATGAAGTTTTAATTGATGCTTCGAAGCACTATCTAAAAGTAGGAGACTTTGCAAACATAATAATTGATCAAGCAACGGAATTTGATTTATACGGAACTCCACAAAAATAACATCTAAAGCTCAATATTAAAATATTGAGCTTTTTTTTTTATTATCTTATCTTTTAATTTTATTATCTAATATTCATTTTAATCGAAAAATTATAAGCAATGTTAAGAATCGGACACAGAGGAGCAAAAGGTTTTTGTATGGAAAACACATTAGAATCCATTGAAAAAGCTTTAGAATTAAATTGTGATATCATTGAAATAGATATACAAAAAACTTTAGATGACCACCTAGTAGTATTCCATGATACCGATCTAATACGCCTTGCTAAAAATCCAGCTAAAATAAATGAACTTACTCACGAACAAATTAAATCAATTGCATTAGCTGATAATTCTAAAATTCCAACCCTAGAGCAGGTTATAGATAAAATAAACAAAAAAGTAGTTCTAAACATTGAAATTAAAACCAAAGGTTTATTACCAGAATTACTTAATACACTAGAAGTTTATTTTCACAAAGGATGGAATCACCACAATTTTATAATATCTAGTTTTTATTGGCAAGAACTAGAACAAATACACTTACTTAGTTCCGAGCTACCCTTAGCCCTACTAACAGAAAAAGATCCACTACTGGCCATTGATAAAGCAATACAACTAAATGCTTATGCTATTAATCCTCTTTATACAACACTAGATAAACATAAGGTAAAAGTTATTCAACAAAATGCTTTAAAAGTATTTCCCTACACTGTAAACTCTACTAACGACATTCTATTAATGAAACAATTAAAAGTAGATGGCATTATAAGCGATTATCCAGATAGAGTGTAAACTACATAGTTGAAAAAAAGTTAGTAAAATTCTGTAGAAAAAGCACCCAAAGAATAATTACAAAAGTTCCAACACCGGCTCCAAAAAATCCACCTAATGCAAAATCTTTTTGCTTTAACAATCCCGTACCGTATACAATAGCATTTGGCGGAGTAGAAACAGGTAAAAACAAACCGCAAGAAGAACAAAGTCCGATAACCAAACCTACCGGTAGCAATTGAGCAGGTGGCAACATGATTGCAGCAATATTAATAATTATAGTAGCCGTGGCGGTACTGCTCATAATATTTGAAAACAATACAGTAACAAAGGCAAAGATTATCATTAGCCAAATAGTATTAAATTCCATACCCGCTAAAAAGTTTGAATAATATGGAGCTAATAATTCCTTAATAGCTAAACCTAAAGCTAAACCACCTGCAACGAGCATTAGAGTATCCCAAGGCAATTTTCTAACATCTTCCCCTGAAATAATTCCAAACATAGGTAAAAACATAATAGGTATCATAGCTGCACCTGAGGTAGGAATGTCTAATTGACTACCAAACATCCACATACCCACTGTAACGACCAATATTACAATTACAATCATACGCTGTAAACGCATTGGATTACTTAATTCTAATGCTTCATTAACAAAAGAAACATCTAACCCCTTTACCTTAGAGGTATACTTCTTTACCACAGCAAACCAAAACAAGACTAGTAATAAAGCAGCAGGCACAAAACCAAGTACGAGCCACTGATTAAACCCAATAGAAAAACCTTTATTATTTAAAGTATCTACAACAATTAAGTTAGGAGGCGAAGACACCATGCTCATCATACCAGCAAAGGTAGCAGCAGCAGGAATACTCACTAAGATAGCTTTTGACATTAAAGAATCTTTTCCTTGTCTATCAATTAACGGCATAACAGAGGCTAACACCATAGCAGCGGTTGCTGTATTAGATATAATTAATGATAAAACAGAGGTAACAATAATAATACCCAAAACCAGCGTATTAGGTTTAGAGCCGAAAATAGAGAGCGTCTTTTTAAACAAGGTTAAATCTAGGTTAGTTTTACGCATTCCCTCTGATAAAAAGAACCCTCCTAAGAAAATCCAAATAACACTATCAGACCATGTACCAGAAATCTGACCGGGGGATATTGTAGCACCTACTGCATTATCCATAGTATAGGCTAGAAATCCAATGATTATTATTCCAACGGCAAAAGGAGCAATAGCCTCAGTAGCCCAAAGTAAAATTGAAAAAATTAAAATAAACAAAGTATATGTCTGCGCCTGTGAAAAGACATCTGGAGACAAAAAATAAGTTGCTGTTAAAGAAATAATTAAGCAAAAGAAAAATATTCCAATACGTGTTTTAATATTCCACATATTCCAGGAAGCCTCGATAAGCAAATCACTATAAACGCGTATCCCAGTTCTTATCTTACGGATCTTCTCAAAATAATCAAATTCCATACATTATTATTTTACCATTAAATTTACAATATATAATCAACTTAATCTTCTACAAGGCTAAATTACTTTTGATTAAATCTACCACACTACACTTAGACATATATAGAGCAAAGTCTTAAAAAAAATACCTATTAAAACTCTTAATCTTAATAGGCATTTGATTCTTTGTTCAATCTAAACAATACAAGAGTTGTAATTAGCTTGAATTATTGATGAAAATTTTATGTGATACCTATTATAGGAAATATTTCCAAATAAAGTTTTATCACTTCATAATAGCAGCGTATCTAAATGCAAACGCCATTATTTAAAACTAGCTAAAAAAAGTTAGAAAAACCAAAAAGTTACATCTAAGAAAACACATCAATCTCCTATAGGATAAGCAGTCTTTAAATTATTGATCTCTTGCTGACTTCTAACTTTAAACTGCTCTAATTCCGTCTGAACTTCCTTATTTAATTGCTCTTTAATTTGACTATCCAATTCCTGCTGCAGTTTCTCTTCTACTTGATCTGCAAGAGCATCTTCTTCGTCGTATTTAGTGGATCCCCCCAAAACTTCACTAGGTCTATATTTACCTAACTTAATATCAAAGTCCTCCATTGTTCCTGAAATCTTCATTGGAATACCAATCAAACCTAAAGGTGGCAGACCTAAGCGTACTCCTATATTAATATCGCCATCTAAACTTACTTGTCCTTCAAACCTAGGTCTAAAACCTGCCATTCTTAATCTAGTACGATCAATAGTGATAATATTATCATCAATAATAGAAGAAACAGTAACCTGAGAAACTTTAGCCTTCTCCATTGCTTTAGAGTCGGTTCTATCGGCAATTGCTCCCAAGAGCTTAAATCCTTTGAATTGAATATCCTCTAAAACAAGGTCACCTTGGCCTTCTATACTCGATAAAACTGGAAACATTTCTTGATTCAACAACCCTTTTAACTCATAATCTAAGGATACACTACCGTAGGCATTTTCAGCCATAGAAACCATCTCTCGAAACAAGGGAACTTCGTTGTAGGCGCGTTGAATATCAAAATCTTTGGCTAAAATATGATAATCAAATGCAGCGCTCTTTAAACCTAGAGGCTCATAAGCAGCTTGCATCTGTACTTTAGTGCCTATTAATTCAAAATTAGCTTTATCTAAAAACATCTTACCTTCTAATAACTTTAAATCCCCTTCAAAATCAGTAATATTATAAGTTAAATATTTGATCCGATCTGCAGTAGCATTAAATTCTAAATCTACATTTTTAGGTATTTGAACAACAGCATTAATGGACTCCACACTACTCTGCGTCAAGGCTTCTTCTACACTTCGAGCCTCCACATCAACAGGAGTATTAACCACCATAAACTCATCAACGTCTAAATAAGGAGTATTCATAGAGAACATTCCTTGAAGACTACTCTTGTTCATTAGGAAACCAATGACATTAGTTAAATAACCATCTAAAGTAAAGGATGAACTACCATAAGTAGCTGCAAATTTATCAAATTTCATTCTTTCCTTATAAAAAGAAAAGACACCTTCCTGAATTTCCAATGACTTCGGAAAATATTTACTATTAATCTTAATATCCTGGACAGTAGCTCTACCTGCATTCTGTAGCAAATCATAATTTCCTGCAACAACATCACTTTGAGAACCTTTTAGGAAAAAATTAGTTTGCACTTTTCCACTAACTTCTAATCCCTCAATAGGAAAAACCTCATACAAGTCTCCTATGTTTAAAACCCCGTTAGATTTTACTACATATTTCAAGTTAGCGAAATCCACCAAATTAGCCTCTAACTTAAACTCTTCACCGGCAAATGTGACCTCTAAGGGTTTAATATCTAAAGAGATACCACTTAAATTACCATTAGTACTCTTTAAAGAACCCTGTAGGCTAACGTTTTCTATAGGTAATTCTGGAAACTTAGCCAATTGCGCGTAACCTTGAGAGACCTGAATTTCGGCATTAATAATTGGATATTGCTTAAGACGAGGTTTGAAACTTCCATTAACAGCTACTTGCAAGTCGATAAGTCCTTTAAGGGTCATGTGCTCTATAGGTAGGAATTTCTTTAAATTATCTAAATCGACCTTAGCCGTTACTTTACCTTCCATAGGTAAATCCCTAAAATTACCTATATGAAAATCTGCTTTTACCAAGTTTTCCATAGCAACTAGAGACAATTCATTTATATCTATAGTAGTATTACGCCAGTTACTATCCTTTCCCTTTGCAGAAAGACTCACATTAATATTCTTGATACCCTCAGGTAATTCGGCAAACTGGAAATATCCATCCTTTAAACTTCCTTGGATATCAAAAACAGGCACACTTAAGATTCTTTTACGAGAAACCACCTTATCTCTTATTCTACGGTATTTAATAGTAGAGGCATATAACCCATCTAACTGCGCATCCATATTTAATTGCCCCTGCATCTGGAACCCTTCAATACCCAGAGTACTGTTAAATACTGCTAGATCCATATTAGCTTGTATATTTGCATCAATGACAATAGAGTCTAATCCAGAACTTTTCCATACTACAGAGGAATGATTCTCTCCTAGATCAAAGCTAAAATTTTTAATATCTAACTGATTCTTCTCAAAATGCAATCCGGGAATTGATAATGCAAGATCTACATTTAAATTCTGCATTGGTACTTGAACTTTGTTATTGTGAATCATACCATCTTTTAGAGAAATACTAAAATCTAAATCAGGACTTAAGTTCTTACTTATAATATACTTTCCGCCCAACACTAACTTTCCTTCTACAAGACCACCAAAGGTAGTATTATCCAACCAACCTTGATAAGAAGGTGGAATTACTGATAAAAGTTGTTCAAATGTCGCATCTTCGGTTTTTATATCAAATAACATATCGTATCCTCCCTCGACAAAACTAAAATGACCTTTGAAATCAACTGGAAGGCCTTTTATTTTAATGCTATTTTTCTCAAAACCAAAAGTCAGGCTTTTAGTATCCACTAACGTCTCTAGTTTTGCCAGTATAGGTTTTTCCTTAATATAATGAACACCATCAAAATTGAAATCGAAACTATTTATACGAGCAACACTCTTTAAATCAAATACTGCTTCATTCATATTACCTCTACCTACATAATCAAACCCTGAAGCAACAAAACTTAAATTACTTGCCAAATCATTATAAATAACTTCAGCATCCTTAATTTGCAATCTATTAATCTTTAAACCTAAGTCGTTCTCCTTCTCAATCTCTTGCTCTACATCCTCACTACCATAGAAAATATTATAATTGGTCTCTCCTTCTTCATTAACATAAATAAATGTTATTGGCTTATCGATATAAATCCTATCAAAATGAAAATCCCCTGTTATAAGAGCCAATAAATTAATTCCTAAACTAATAGACTCAGCCTCCAACAACTTATCATTTAACACATCATCTAAGATAACACCTTGTAAAGATGGCTTATCTAAAGAAGCAGTAAGAAAAGGAAACTTACGAAAAAATGAAATTTCTATATCCTCGTACTCAACATCACCTTTTACATTTTCCTTAAGTAAAACACGGACTTGGTGATCTATTTGTTCTAAATAAATCTTAGGTAATAAGTACATCAGTAATAATAAAATTACAATTAATCCACCTGTAATAATTCCACTCCACTTAAGCGTACGCTTAAAGTCTTTTCTCATAATATGGTTCTCTAGTTTATATATTACAAATTAACGTATTATTTCATAATATAGTTCATGTATAGCTAATAAATAATCTCAACTTAAAAAAACAATTTATAAAATACAAAATTTTGAGTTAACACCAAAAAAAAATCCCCAACATAAATTATGTTGAGGATTCTTAAAAGAAGGGCGGTGTCATACTCTCCCA